>JACSRG010000522.1 GCA_014879865.1 Anaerolinea sp. | reverse complement strand
GAAGTGATCCAACTGTCGGGCAGCTCGTCGGAAGGCGTGTATGCGACCAGCGCGGTGGCTGCCAGCAGTGAAGCACTCGACTCGTTCCTGCAGCGCTACATCGAGACCTACGGCGAAGAACCGCCCGCACCGTACCATGCGAATGGCTACGATGGCGTCAACCTGCTGCTGGATGCGATTGAAGCCGTCGGCACGGTCGATGCGAATGGCGATCTGGTGATCGACCGCGCGGCGATTGCGGAATACATCCGCAGCGTGGCGGACTTCCAAGGCTTGACCGGCGTGCTGAACGCGGAAGGTAACGGCGAAATGTCCGTATCGGACATCGGCATCTTCCAAGTGACGGACGGCGCGTTCGAACTGATGAACGTCGGCAGCGTGGTGGATGGCGAAGTTGTCATCAGCCCCGCTCCTGCTCCAGAAGCCCCGGCGGAAGAAGCCCCGGCGGAAGAAGCCCCGGCTGAAGAAGCGACGCCTGAAGCGACGCAGAGCAGCTAAGTACAATCCATAACGTTCGTAGGGGCATGGCAGTCACGCCATGCCCCTATTGATTCCCCTCCTTCGTTTGCGACAAAATGTACAAACATCTTCGTAACAAGTTTGGCGAAATCCCAAGCCTACCTCCCTGTAATTTTTAAGCGTGGTTTGTTATAAATATGCTGGCAAGTTACTTTATGTCGGAGACTGCTTATGGCGTCAGATTCACCGCGCCTCGCCCAACCCCAACGCGCAGGGGTTTCGGTCGTAGACTGGTTATTAGATAACACCTTGCGCAACCCGCTGCGGCTGATCGGGATCATCCTTATTTTGTTCCTGATTTACACCGCTTACGTCAACATCGCCGATGGGGGCTACAGCCTTGAACGCTTCGTGCAGAATTTCATCTTCGGCTTGGCACAGGGCAGCATCTACGCGCTGATCGCACTGGGCTACACGCTGGTGTATGGCATTCTGCTGATGATCAACTTCGCGCATGGCGAGGTATTCATGGCAGGCGCGTACATTGGCTTCTTCACGATTGACGCCTTCGACCGCAGCGGGATGCTCGTCACGCAGCCGCTGCTGGCGCTCGTCCTGACGATCCTCACCGGTGTGATTTCGTCGGTGATCGTCGCCGTGCTGCTCGAACGGATCGCCTACCGACCGCTGCGGAATGCGCCGCGCCTCGTGCCGCTGATCACGGCGATTGGCGCGTCGATCACCTTGCAGCAGTTGTTCCTACGCTTGTTCGGCGCGAGCACCCGGCGCTACCCGGATGCTAACTTCTACGTGCTGCCGAATCTATTCCCGAATCAAGAGTGCATCGAGGTCAATGGGCAGACGGTGTGTCAGGGCATTGACCTGATCAAGGGACGCTATGATGTCGTCATCGGCGGGCTGGAACTTCGTATTCTGCCGATTCACTTTCTCGTCTTTTTCCTCGCTATCGTGATGATGGCGACGCTGTGGTTCATCGTCCAGCGCACCAAGACGGGCAAAGCCATGCGCGCGGTCGCCGAAGATAAGGGCACGGCGGCGTTGATGGGTATCAACGTGGATCGCGTCATCGTGACGACCTTTGTCCTCGGCGCGGCGCTGGCAGGGGCGGGCGGGGTGCTGTTCGCGCTCTACAACCAGCAGGTGTCGCCGTTCATCGGTTTCATCCCCGGTTTGAAAGCCTTCACGGCGGCGGTCTTAGGCGGTATCGGCAACATCCCCGGCGCAATGTTCGGCGGCTTGTTTCTCGGCGTGGTCGAGTCGGTCGCGCCCGCGCTGCTCGGCTTGTCGCAGCAGTTGAAAGACGTGATCGCGTTCGGGCTGCTCGTGCTGATCTTGATCTTCCGCCCGACCGGGATTTTCGGCGAAGTTCTCTCCAAGAAGAAGGCGTAGAGCATGAAGCAGTCAACCATTCGCTATGCCTTGATCACTGCCGTCATCGCGCTGATCCTCTCGCTCTCCGGGATTTTCGCCTCGTTCGCGCCCCGGCAGGTGATCGAGGGGCGGCTGACGCTGGACGTGGTGACCCTTGTGGTGATGCTCGGCGCGGCAGGCTACGTGACCGGCGGCGCGGCGCGGAAAGAGGGCAATGGCGGCATCCTGATCAACGCGGTTGCGGGCAGTCTGATCGTCGGCGTCATCCTTGCGATCTTCGTCGTGATCGAAGCCAACGTCGATCTGACCTTTGTCTTCCCGAATCTGCGCCAGCCCGCGCGTGCCACACTTGCCTTCGGGCAGGACATTTTCCCCGGCGTCGTGGTCTTGATCTTGCTCAGTCTGGTGATCGGCGTGACGGCGGCGCTTCTGCTGATCGCCCCGGCACGCTGGCGCAGCGCTATTCTATACAGCTTCGCCCTTACCGTCGTGATCGGTCTGCTCGAAAGCCAGATTCAGAATATCATCACGCTGCCCGACGCGCTGGCGGTCGCTGCCGCATTCGCGGCGGGCTATGCGGTAAGTGTGCTCTTCAGGCTGCGGCTGATCCCCCGGTTGATCGCCAGTGCCGTTCCCGGCGCGGTGATCGGCGTGATTCTCGGCGTGCTTATCAACGGTGGCGCGCTTGGCGCGGACGGCGTGCTGCGCGGCGCGGGCAGTATGCCGCTGATCCTGTCTACAAGCGGCGGGCTGATCGCGCTGGTCGTGATTTTCGCCATCGTCAGCCTCGTCGGAGGTCTGGCGCGCGGCACTTCACCGACTTTCCACAACGGCATTGTTCAGTTCGTTGGCAGCCTGATCGTGATCGGCGTGCTGAACTGGCAAAACGCCATGACTGATCTCGCCACGCTGCTGACGGTCGTGCTGCTGTTCCTGATGGCATGGTTCGTGCCGCCGTTGGGTGAAGGCGCGCGCGTCGAATTTTCGGGGCTGGATCGCCCCGGTCAGCAGTTGCGCAGTCGCTTGTCGTTCTTCGTGCTGCTCGGCTTGCTGATTGTTGTCCCTGCCTTCGTGGGGCAGTACATCACCAACGTGTTCAACCTCGTCGGTTTGTACATCATCATGGGCATCGGGTTGAATATCGTCGTCGGCTATGCCGGTTTGCTCGACCTCGGTTATGTGGCTTTCTTCGCCATCGGTGCGTACAGCCTCGGCTTGCTGACCACGCCAAGCCTGCTGACGTGCGGCGGCATCGACCCCGCCACTATTACGCCAGACACCGTCGGCACGCTGTGCACCGGGCTGTTGACCTTCTGGGAGGCGTGGCCCCTGTCGATCCTGATCAGCGCGACGGCGGGGATCATGCTCGGCATCCCGGTTTTGCGCTTGCGCGGCGATTATCTGGCGATTGTCACGCTCGGTTTTGGCGAGATCATCCGCATCCTCGTCAAGTTCGATGACTTCAAACCGCTGTTTGGTGCGGCGCAGGGGATCGCGAATATCCCGCGTCCGGTGATCGACCTGTCGGCGTTTAATCCGGACTGGGTCATCGCACTGACGACCGAAGCGAGCATCTATTATCTTGTCCTCGGCGGAATCTTGGTCACCGCGCTGATCGCGTCGCGCTTGGCGGAAACGCGTATGGGGCGGTCATGGCGGGCGATGCGCGCCGATGAGGACGTGGCACAGGCGATGGGCATCAACCTGACGCGGACGAAGCTGGCGGCATTCGCCATCGGCGCGGCGTTTGCGGGGATGGGTGGAGCGGTCGCCGGGACGCGCTTGTACGGCGCATACCCGGATAGTTTCACGATCCTTGTGTCGATCAACGTCCTCAGTCTGATCATCATCGGCGGACTTGGCTCGATCCCCGGTGTGATCGTCGGGGCGCTGGTGCTGGTTGGCTTGCCGGAAGTGCTGCGTGAACTCTCCGATTACCGTCTGCTGGCGTTCGGTGCGCTGCTGGTCGTGATGATGCTCATCAAGCCGCAGGGCTTGATCCAGTTCCGTCCGCGCGCCTATGCGGCAGCGGCAGAAGACCGCGCCTGAGCAGCAGTTTGAGTTGTGTCCCGACGCGTCATGCGCCTACTTCAACGGCGTGTCCACTGCCAAAAAGCAGATGGGGCACAGGATGAGCGTGTCTAAAAACTTAACCCCCTTCCCAACCTTCCCCCGAATTCGGGGTGGGGTCAAAAAGCAGTGGCTTAAGTTGGTGCATAGAGGGCGCAGCATCCTGCGCCCCTACGGTTGCCAATGGTTTCTTGGGTTGCTTTCGAGAACTTACCCTAGAAGTAGCTGCTGATGATTTGCAGCACGCCTAAGATGCTCTGGGGATCACCGGAGGCAACGCGTGTGTTGCTGGCGCGTGCCAGCGCGTTCAGCGCGTTGATGTCCGCGTCCGAACCGTACGCGACCGGGATCATGATCAGCGGGTTGAGCGCGTTGCGCGACGCTTCCAGTGCGACCACCGCATCGCTGAGCGTTGCCCCGGAATCCCCGGTATTCGCGCCGTCACTTAGCAAGACAATCGCTTGGATGCGATCTTCGCTGCCTTCGAGATCGGTCATCATCGTCGCCATTTCTGCGACCGCCTGATAGAGTTCCGTCCCCCCATCTGCCCGCAGTCGGTCGATTTCGGCGCGCAAATCGTCGTCAATCGATTCGAAGTTTTGCAGCGGGATCAACAGTTCGACTTCATCGCTAAACACCGCCAACCCGACCCGGTTGGTCGGTTCCATGTTGTCGAGGAAGACGAGTGCGGCGTCGATTGCCTGCTGCATCTTGCTCTCGTTGTTCATCGAGCCAGAAATGTCCATCAACAGCAGGATGTCAGCCTGCTTCTTGACGAACGACCAGCTTTGCTGGATCGCCGCGATGACGGCGGGATCGGGTACGTCGAGGACGGTGCGCGGCTGGGTCACGTCGATCCCGTTTTCTGGGACGAACGGGAATGCCAGTTCGACATCCGGGTTGGCGGGGCGGAAACCTTCCGCCATGATGATCGTCTGGACTTCGGGCGTCAGCACGTAGTTGATGAAGACGCGCGCCGCGTCCCGCTGCTCGGCGCTGACCCACTGCGCATTGACGATACCCATCGGATGCTCATGCCAGAACATGCCTTCTTTCGGATAGAGCGCGACCAGTCGTTCCGGCGGCTGATACTGCGTCAGCCCACGATTGATGTAGATCAGGTCGTTCTCTTCGAGCGCGACGAAATCCAGATATTCGGGACCCTGTGCGATGTACTCCTTGAATTCGGTCGTGCGCGTCGAGTAGTGGCGAATAAGTGATTCGATCTGGCGCACGCCCGCTTGAATGTCCGTATCGCGCACGGCTTCCAGCGTCAAGCGCCGGTCAGTGAAACCGTTCTGACGCGCGCTGGCGTAGAATTCGGCGATCAAGGTGGACAAGCCGGTCGAACTGACCATCGGGTCAGTGTGACCATAGAACACGCTGCGCCGTCCGTTGGCGATGCCGTAATCCTGCCAGCCGTTCGGGCTGTTTAGCACGGCGATCAGGTCTTCCCAACCGACATCCTCGCTGCCAATCGTGTCTTGAATCGCGCGCAGGCGACTCTCCCAGATGGCGATGACGACAGGCGCAAGGGCGGTCACCTGTGTGTTGGCGAGATCGAAAATCTCGCGTCCGCTCTGGAAATTCGCCAGCGCCAGCCAGTGGCTTACCGACGGCTGGAAGATCGTCGGACGCGCGACGTTTTGATTGGTCGGCGCAATGATCGCGTTGACGATGCCCTGCATCACTGTGCCGGATGATCCGGCAACGCCCGTCACGCAGATCGGACGCTCGCCGCTGGCAAGGTTCGATCCGCTGACCGGATTGCGTCCATTGGTAAAGGCGCTGTTGAAGTCCGCGATGACGCGCGGCATGTACTGCTCCGACTCCGGCGCGTAGATAATACTGATCTCGATACTGTTGGGCGCGCACGCTCCCGGTTGCGGTGTGGCAGGCGTGTTCGCTGTGCCATTACAACTGGTCAGCAGCAACAACAGCAAAATCACCACGAGTGAAACTGCGCGAAATTTCATTCTGACCTGTTCCTTTCGGATGCTTCCAGCTTGAAAATGCTTGATGTCCGAATCTAGCATAACACGGTTTCTTTGAGCGGGTTTGTCCGGCAAGAGACATTTGCTTTTCTCGTATCATGCAGTTAAATTGATGCGTTCGCTGCCCTTGACCCCTAGCAGCAGGCAACCCGCTAGGGCAGTGGGTTCTAGATTACGAGGAGCACGTCATGAGCGATCTTGTTTTGGATGTGCGTGGTTTGGTCAAACGCTTTGGCGGCTTAACGGCGGTGCGTTGGGTGGATTTGCAGATTCCGCGCAAAAGCATCGCCAGTTTGATCGGTCCCAATGGCGCGGGCAAAACCACGTTCTTTAACTGCATCACGGGCTTTTATACGCCCGAAGAAGGTGCAGTGGTCTTCAATGGCAAACCGATCACGGGCTATTCGCCGGATCGCATTATGCACGCCGGGATCGCGCGGACGTACCAGAACATTCGCTTGTTTGTGGGCATGACGACGCTGGAAAATGTGCTGGTGGGGATGCATACCCGATTGAAGTCGAACCCGGTGGCGGCGGTTTTGGGGCTGCCGGGGACGCGCCGTGAACAGCACTACGCGATTGATCGCGGGTTGGAACTGCTGGACTACGTCGGCTTGACCGGTACAGGGGATATTCTGGCGCAAAACCTGTCGTATGGGTTGCAGCGGCGCTTGGAGATTGCGCGGGCTCTGGCATCCGATCCACAGCTCTTGCTGCTGGACGAGCCAACGGCGGGCATGAATCCGCAGGAAACCGATGAGATGATGCTGCTCATTCGGCGTCTGCGGGACGAACGCGACCTGACAATTTTCCTGATTGAACACGATATGAAACTGGTCATGACGATTTCGGATCAGGTGAGCGTGATGGACTACGGACAGAAGATCGCCGAAGGCACACCCGCCGAAGTCCAGCGCGACCCGAAGGTGATCGAAGCGTATCTGGGTGCAGCCCCGGTAGATGAGGTGCCTGAATCATGAGTTTGCTCGAAGTCCGCGACATCCAGACATTTTACGGCAATATTCAGGCGCTTAAGGGGATTTCGCTCACCGTGGAAGCGGGTGAAATCGTCACGCTGATCGGCGGGAATGGCGCAGGTAAGACGACCACGTTGAATACGATCTGCGGAATCACCCCGGCGCGCGCTGGACAGGTCACTCTTGAGGGGGTCGATATCACGCGTACACCGCCGCACGAGATCGTCAAGCGCGGCGTGATCCAGTCACCGGAAGGTCGGAAAATTTTCACCCGGCTGACCGTGCGCGAAAACCTCGAAATGGGCGCATTCAGCCGTGAAGATGCCGAGATCGGCAAGGACATGGACATGGTCTTCGAGCGCTTCCCGCGCCTCAAGGAGCGGCAGAAGCAGCTCGGCGGGACGCTTTCCGGCGGCGAACAGCAGATGCTTGCCATCGGACGCGCGCTGATGAGCCGCCCGCGTATTCTGCTGCTCGACGAACCGTCGATGGGTTTAGCGCCGCTGCTCGTGCGCGAAATCTTCAACGTGGTCACGTATTTGAATCACCAAGCCAACACGACAATTTTGCTGGTCGAACAGAACGCGCTGATGGCGCTGGCGGTGGCGCATCGGGGTTACGTACTGCAATCGGGGTACATCACCCACGCGGATACCGCCGAACGCCTGCGTCACGACGAAAGCGTGATCGAAGCGTACCTCGGCGGGTAAAGCTAGAGATTGAACCACAGAGAACGCAGAGGAAACGATCAACTTCTCTGTGTTCTCTATGGTTAACTTTTTTACTGACGATGTTGCTACCGGCGGCGACCCATCAAGCGTAGGATGAACAGGAACAGGTTAATGAAGTCGAGGTACAGGATCAGCGCGCAGCGGATGCTGAGCTTCGACATCAATTCGGGATTCCCCTGAAGCTCCGGCGCTGCCGCTAAGTTCTTGATCTTCTGCGTATCATAGGCGGTCAAGCCCGTGAAGATCAGCACGCCGATGATGTTGATGATGAACGCCACGCCGTCGCTGCGAAGGAAGACATTCACTACCATTGCAATGAGCAAGCCGATCAAGCCCATGAGCAAGAAACCGCCCATTTTCGTCAAATCGACGTTGGTCATGAATGCGAGCAGGCTCAACGCGCCAAAGAGGAGCGCCGTCGTGACGAATGCCGATGTGATGACTTCGCCCGTGTACATGAGCGCGATCACCGAGAGCGTGAACCCATTCAGCGCGGCGTAAATCGTGAACATGATCGCGGCGGCGGTTGTTGACAAACGCGGCAGCGCCCACGAAAGCCCTAAAACCAGCGCCAATTCAGCGATGAAGGCGACGACGACAATTCCCGTGTTGCCACGCAGTTGGCGCAGCGTAATATTCTGAATGGTGAGGAAACCGACCGCCGAGGTGATCAGCAGCCCGACGAGCATCCATGCATAGGTCCAACGCAGCAGCGGGCGAATCTGCTCGTAGCTGAGCAGATCGCCGCGCCCTTGAAACGAATTTCCGAAATTCATGAAATCCCCCTGAGCGGTACGCAGTACATTCGCTATTGTACGCCTGAATCACGGCGAATGTACCGCCATTTCAGGGGGATTAGTCGCTGCTGCTGCCGCCGCCCATGATTTGCAGCAGGAACAGGAAGATGTTGATGAAGTTGATGTAGAGCGACAGCGCGCCGTAGATGGCATACTTCGCCACCAGCGATCCATCCGCCTGAATTTCGGGGGCGGCTGCCATCCGCTTGATGTTCTGCGTGTCGTAGGCGGTCAACCCCATGAAGATCAACACGCCGACGATGCTGATGATGAGCGTCAGGAAGCTGCTGCCGATCAGGATGTTGACGATGGACGCGATGATCAAGCCGATCAGCGCCATGAGCAGCAGGCTGCCGAAGCGGCTGAGGTCAATATCGGTCGTGAAGCCGATGAACGTCATGATCCCGAACAGGATTGCCGTCGTGCCGAAAGCGGCTGCCAGCGATCCCACGTTGAAGACAAGCAGTACCAGCGACAGCGAGAAGCCGAGCGTCGCCGCGTAGACCAGAAACATCACGGCGGCGGCGGCGGGCGACAGGCGGTTGATCAGCGCGCCGAGCGCGATCACCAGCCCGATTTGCAGCACGAACGCGCCAATCGCCACAATCGGATTTAAGCTGAGTTCGATTAGGGCGGGGGTGCTGGCGGTGAATATGGCGGTCGCCGTCGTCACCAGCAAGCCGATCATCATCCATGCGTAGACCCACTTGAGCAGCGGCTTGACTTCGCCGTAAGTTTGAGTTAGCGGAATTTCCCGCGTTTTGTCCAAGAAACTACCGTATGCCATTGAATTCCTCGAATGTGCTCACCTTAATTTTGATAACCATTATGATAAAAAAGAATACCCCCTGAGAAACACCTAATTTCAGGGGGTATTAAGCAGTGGCGTGAATTAATGTTTACTTCTGGAGTGCATGCAGCCCTTCAAACAGCCGCTTGACCGCGCCTGCCGTGCGTTCGGCGGGGGTGGCATACGAGAAGCGAATCCAGTTTGCGCCTGCTTGCGAGAAGTAAATACCGGGAACAATCGCCAGCCCGTGATTCTCGCCCAAGTGCGTCAGCAGGGCTTCGGAGTCCGTCAAGCCGCCCGCTTCGATATACGGCGTGCAGTCGATAAAAGCGTAGTAGCCGTCGCCCATAATGTAGCGGACGCCTTCGGCGTCGAGCGCGGCGCGCAGCACTTTGCGGCTTTCACGCGTCGGTTCGATGATGCTGGCGGCGGCTCGTTCGTAGCCCATCTCATATGCCGCAATGGCGACCGCCTGCCCGAAGTAGCTCGGCACGACGCCGTGCGATGCTTGGCTGACGATGTAGCTGACGACCTTCTTGCCCGCCAGAATGTGCGCGCTGCGGACATTCGACGCGCCGAGGCTCTTGGTCAAGCCGTCGAGGACGATCAGCTTTTCGCGCTGTTCCGGGGTAAACGCTTGCAGCACCGCGTTCAAGTCGCTGTGACCCCCGTCCGTCACCCAATGGTACATCCAGTCGAGCAGCACGAACGGGTAGCCCGCGTCGAGCGCGACCTGTGCCAGTTCGATCTGTTCCCCGGTGGTGAGCGTGCGCCCGGTCGGGTTGTCGGGGGAGGTCAGCACCAATCCGGCGACCTTACGCCCTTCGCGCGCCGCAAAGTCGGCGCAGGCGCGGATCGCTTCCGGGGTGTAGCGCCAGCCATCTTCCGGTTGTCCGGGAGCCATCAGCACGTTGAGACCGAGCGCATACGGTCCCCAATGATAGCTGATCCACGGCACGCGCGAGACAACCAGCGCGCTGCCGACTTCCTTCGCGCCGAGCGAGATCATGGCGGAGTAGGCTTTTTGCAAGCCGTCGCGCCCGCCCTGCGTGAAGACGATATTGTCGCCCGTCCAACCGGATGCCGCGTCCAACTGCCAGTATTTTTCGGCGGCGGCTTTGCGGAACTGGACAGTACCGAACGGCTGATCGTAAGCGCTGCCGTGCTCGAGCTGAAGTTCGAGTGCGCGTTCGAGGATTTCACGCGGCACGCCGGGCAGACTCGCGCCGCCGTCGCCCTGCGAAGCATCGTAGGTGACGGCATCCGCGCCGTACTTGGTCTTGTATGCCTTGAGCGCGTCACGGATCAAAAACATGCGCGACGGAGGGATTTCCATCATGTGCGTGGGGTAATCGCTCACCGCGACGCGGTGGGCATCCGGTACGGAATACTGCGGTGTCTCCAAGTTAACCTCGTATGCGACCAAAATCTAGCTCCTGTTGATAAAACAAAAACACCCCTGTGCGGGGTGTGATTTCGTGAGTTGAACTGAACGCGCGAGACCCCGCCTACCGTTGTGGCATTCCGTTGGTATCGGTGGTGGTCATGATCACGCGCATCGTCATAGGTCATGCTTCCGGTGGTCTACGTACACATTTCGACTAGCTTTGATTGTGCAATTGTAACGACGATGCGTCAATGTGCAAGGCGGTTGAAGGTTAAGCGGCTTTATGTGTGCAGAATGCCGAAATTCCTAACGCACGGTCAGGATGATTTTGCCGACGTTTGCATTCGACGCCATATAGCGGTGCGCGTCCGCTGCCTGTTCCACTGGGAACGTACGGTCGATCACCGGGACGAGTTCGCCGTTTGCAATCTTCGGCAAGCCGAACGCCGCGAATTCCTGTGTGAGCGCGATCTTCTGGTCGAGCGGCGTGCGCCGGAGCGTCGTCCCGCTGATCGTCAGGCTTTTGGGCAAAATTGCGCCCAAGTTCATTTGCCCTGCCGCGCCGCCGAGGAAGCCGATAAGCATGAGCCGCCCGCCGACCGCCAGTGAGGCGAGGTTATCGTTCCAGTAGGGCGCGCCGACGAAGTCGAGGATCACGTCTGCGCCGCGTCCGCCGGTTATTTGCTGAACGCGCTCGCGGAACGATTCGGTTTTGTAATTGATCGCTTCGTGCGCGCCGAGTTCGACACAGCGGGCGAGTTTCTCCGGCGATCCGGCGGTGGCGATCACCTGCGCGCCGACTGCCCGCGCCAGTTGAATCGCCGCCGTGCCGACGCCGCTTGCACCTGCGTGGATCAAGACGGTTTCGCCAGCTTTCAGGTGTCCAAGCGTGAACAAGTTGAGATGCGCGGTCAGAAAGGCTTCGGGGATGGCTGCCGCCTGCTCATAGGTCAGCGCGTCGGGGATGCGCATGAGCATCCCGACCGGGACGGCGGCGAGTTCGGCGTACGCGCCGCCCGTGACCACCGCCATGACGCGATCCCCGGACTGGAAATCACCGAGAGGCGTGATGACTTCGCCTGCGAGTTCCAGCCCTAGAATCGGAGATGCGCCGGGAGGCGGGTTGTAGCCGCCTGCACGCTGAAGCAGATCAGCGCGGTTGAGCGCCGTCGTGTGGACGCGCACCAGCACTTCATCGGTGTTGGGCGTTGGGTCGGGTGCACTGCCGTAGTACAGCACCTCCGCGCCGCCGGGTTGATCGAAGAGAATGGCTTTCATGCGTTCACTGCCACGCGCTGACGGAAGTCGTTCAGCACATCGAGCAGGGTTTGCTCAATCGAGATGGTTGGCTGCCAGCCCGTGACGCGGCGCAGACGTGACGCATCCCCCCACGAGCGGTTGTCTTTGCCGGGGCGTATCCGCGCCGGATCGACCTCAGTGGCGATCTTCACCGTGCTGTAACCGAGCAGCACGTCGAGCAGGTAGCGGATGGTGATGTACTGCCCGGAGGCAATATTGTACGCCTCGCCGGGGTTGCCGCGCTCCATGATCATGCGGTAAGCGCGCACAATGTCACGCACGTCGGTGAAATCGCGCTCGGCGGTCAGGCTGCCGACTCGCAGTACGGGTGGTTGAAGCCCCACCTCGATCCGCGCGATTTGCTGCGCGAAATCCGGCGCGACAAACCCTGTTCGCTGACCGGGTCCCAGATGATTGAACGGGCGCGCGCGCATGATCGGCAGCTTGTGACTCAGCGCGTACTGCAAGCCGAGCATGTCCTGCGTGACTTTGCTCACGCTGTAGGGGTTGGTCGGACAGAGCGGCGCGTCTTCGGTTGTTGGCTTGTCCGGTGCGCCTTCCGCGCCGTAGATTTCCCCGGAACTGATGATCAACATGCGCGGCGGTGTCACCTGATCGAGGCAGGCGGTGATCAGGTTCAACTGCGCGTGGATGTTATTTTCGAGTGTTTCCCACGGGTCTTCAAACGAGCGCTTGACCGAGGCTTGCGCGGCGAGGTGGTAGATGTGATCGGGACGGATGCGGGCGATCAGGTCGCGGACGCCTGCCTGATCCTGCAAATCAAGCACATGGCATTCTGCCTGTGGAATCGCGTGTTCGGGGGCGATCACCGCACCATGCAGATCGATCTGCGCCTGCTCCGCCAGCAGATGATCGGTCAAATGTCCGCCAACAAATCCACCAATGCCCGTGATCAGAATACGCACGCGGTTTGAACTCCCGTTAAGGCTCGTTCAACCGATTATAGCGAAGATCGGGCTAAAACAGGGAAAGCTGGTGCGGCGCATGAGCAGAATGCCAAACTAATCGACTGTTTGCCTTAAGTATAAAAATACACGATGTCTAGACGATAGGTTTCTATACTGAACACAATAATGGGGAATATCGCAACCCGTATCCTCATTGATGAACACGTAGTACTTCAAGGATGAACAATGCCGTCACTTTTCCGCACTACTCGAGTCCCGATACTGATCGTGCTGTTGACAGCAATTTTCGTCAGCGCCTCGTTTGCATTTGCCAACCAGCTTGCGCAGGATGTCCCTCCAGTCGAGACAGTCGAACTCACCTCAGCGCCCGATTTGCTGACAGCTACGCCGGTCGAAACTGCCGAAACGACTTCGGAACCTGAGGTTCCGATCACACCGGAAGCATCGCCCAGCCCGACCTTTGATGAAACCGCTGAGCCCGAAGTGCCTAACCCAGAGCCACCGATTGAACCGGTGATTGAAGAACCATTCGTTATCGGAGCGATCTTGGGTGTAGAGCAGGTGTGCGGGTATCCGCTAAGTTTCATCGTAACCAACACGGGATCCGCACTCAGCGCTGGCGCAAACTATGAGGTAATTAACGTTAGCAGCGCCCAACTTGTCAAATCAGGCGTGCTGCCCGCGTTGTCCAACGGCGAGTCGAGTTCGATCCCCTTGAACATCGGTGATAACCCCTACGACGTGTATGAAGTCTTCATCAGCTCCGGCGGTTCTACCCTGATCGATGTCACTCTCACCCCGTGCCAACTGCCGACCTTCACCTTGCAGCAAGTGTGCAACTATCCGCTTGCCTTCGAGCTCACGAACACGGGCACCAGTCTTATACCCGGCATTGGCGCACACTATGAAATCATCAACGTCACCAAGAGCCAAGGCGCGAACAGCGGTCTCATCAACACGCTGGCAGCGGGGGCAACCACCACCCTCCAACTCAACGTCGGCGATAACCCGTATGATTCCTACTCGATAGCCATCGAAGTCGCGGGTTATCAGGTGGCACATTTCACCCCCACGCCGTGCCAACTGCCGACCTTCACCTT
>JACSRG010000459.1 GCA_014879865.1 Anaerolinea sp. | reverse complement strand
GTCATCCGCCGCACCTGCCGGTTCTTCCCCTCGGTGATCGTCAATTCGATCCACGCCGTCGGGATGTTCGCCCGGTAGCGGATCGGCACGGGGCGTTCGGGGATGTCCGGCGCGTCGATCAAACGCGCGGCGGCGGGTTTGGTCGTCCACACGCGCCCGCCCTCGCTCAACTCCACGCCCGCGCGCAGCCGTTTGAGCGCCTCATCGTCGGGCATGCGTTCGACCTGCGCCCAGTACGTCTTGGGATGCTCAAAGCGCGGGTCGCTCAGGCGGTGCTGAAGCGCCCCCGAATCCGTCAGCAGCAGCAAGCCCTCGCTGTCCATGTCGAGCCGCCCCGCCGCGTAAATGCGCGGGATGGTCACGTAATCCGCCAGCGTCGGTCGCCCCTCCGCGTCAGTGAACTTGGTCAGCACGCCGTAGGGCTTCCAGAAACGATAAACCTGCATAAGCTAGATCAGCCGTCCGATCCGCTCGATCAACTGCGCGGTCGGCGTATCCGGCAGATAGCCGTGCTCCCGATACCACTCATACGTATCGGTCACGCTCTGGCGCATGTCGATCAGCGGCTTGCCGAGTTCGTCCCACGCTTTGCTGAAGTCAAAATAGATGTGTTCCTTGCCCAAGCGCGTCTGATTGCCATCAATCGGCACGGTGATCCCCGCCGCGCGCAGCCGGTCGATCACGTCCGCGACGATGGGGAGCAGCCAACCGGGGACGGGGAAACCCGGACGCGGCACGCCGACCACATCCGCGATCAGGTTGAACCAGTCGGCATACGGGTAGTTGACCGCGCCGAGGATATAGCGCTCACCCGTGCGCCCCTGCCGCGCCGCCGCGATGTGCATCCGCGCCACGTCACGCACGTCGATCACCGCGACGCCGCCGGGAGGCACAGGCAGTGTCCACGAAAAGCGCTTCATTTGGAGGATGAAATCCCCGGAGATCATGTTCAGGTCGCCGGGACCGAGGACGACCACCGGGTTGACTATGACTACATCCTGACCGTCGCGCACGGCGTGGATACACTCAACTTCGGCGAGAGCTTTGCTGTAACCATACGGGAAGGCATCCGGCGGCAGGTTGAACGGCAGCGTTTCATCAGCAAGCTGACCATCGGCGCGCAGTCCGACCGCTGCCGCGCTGCTCGTGAAGACCACCCGCTTGACGCCCGCCTCGCGCGCCGCTTGCAGGACGTTGCGCGTCCCGCCGACGTTGACCTCGAACATCTTGGCGGTATCGGTACGCCAGTATGCCGCGACCGCTGCGACGTGCAGCACCCAGTCACAGCCCGCCGCCGCCGCGCGCAGCGAGTCGAGGTCGGTGACATCGCCGAGCGCGCTTTCGTATGTCACCCCGGCGAGCGCATCCAGCCTCGAAGAAGCGCGATGCAGCGCCACCGCTTGATGTCCCATTTCGCCTAACGCCCGCACAATGTGCGAACCGACAAATCCTGTCGCGCCCGTGACCAGTACACGCATGTACTTTGTTCCCCCTCTCCGCATTTTCCGGCAATGCTTGTTCACCCAAGCGCCGAACTCAACTATAATACAATAAGGATTGCACAGGGTGAATCCGCTAAAGGCGCATCAATGTGACTGATTTTAGTTCGCTGCCAAACCGGTTAAATGCCGTTTGGCTTGCTGTCACCGCTCCTCATGACAGCGTTACTGACCCGGAGGATCGCCGCCGGGTACGCTTCTGCGCAGCGATTCCCATTATGACCTTACCGCTGATGATCGTCACTGCGGCAAATAGTGTCTTGTTCACAGGCATAGTCGCCGATGACTTGTTTGCCATCGCGATGATGTTCATCGGCTACGTGTTGAGCCGAACGCAGTATTGGCGCTTGGGAACCCTCGCGGTCGCCCTTTCGATGTGGAGCGCGCCTTTGATCGCTGCCTTTAATCTCAACGGGCAGTTTTCTGGCAGCGAGCTGACGATCATTACGTGGTATTTCCCGGCGGCGGCGGTGATTTTCCTGCTCTTCCCCTTCCGTGTCACCGTGCTTTCGCTGCTGCTGGGATGGCTCGTCACCATCGCCTATTACCTCGCCGTCCCTTCGCTGACGCTGCGCATCTTCCTGATGCTTTCGACCGCCTACTTGGGGATGCTGCTCCTGTTGAGCACGCTCACCTTCATCCAGCGCAATCTCGCCCGCGAGCGCGAGGTGGTCGCCGCCGAGGTCAACGAACAGCGCCGCCTTGCCGAAGCACTGATGCACACGGGTACGGTGCTCACCAGTACGCTCGATCTCGACAAGGTGCTGGAATTGATTCTGGAGCAGGTCGCTACGATCATCCCCTCCAGCTCAAGCGATATTATGCTGATCGAAAACGGCACGGCGCGCATCGTGCGGGCACGCGGCTATGCCGAACGCGGCACAGAACGAGAAATCCTTCAGCTACGCTTCAAAATCAGCGACATCTACAATTTCCGCTATATCTACGAGACGGGCGAGCCGATCTGGATTCCTGACACGCAGCGTTACCCGGAGTGGGTCAAAGTCGAGGTTTCGGATTGGATTCGGTCGCAGTTATCCGCCCCGATCCGCTTGGACGGCGAGATCATCGGCTTCCTCAACGTCAGCCACGCCAAACCGAATGCCTTCGCCAGAGAGCAAGCCAATCACCTCGCCGCCTTCGCGTCGCAAGCCGCCATCGCCATCCGCAACGCCCGTTTGTATACCGACACCCGCCGGTACGTCGGCGACCTCGAAGCGGAAGTCAACGAGCGCGCGGCGCAGATCAACCTGATGCACGGACGACTGCGCGCCATCCTCGACTCGACGGGCGAGGGAATCTACTATTCCGAAGGAATGCGCATCCAGTATGCGAACGCTGCACTGGCGAACATGATCGGCTACACGCAGGATGAACTGACCGGCATGACCAGCGAAGACCTGCGCGATTACGGCATGAGCAGCGCCGAACTGCAAGAACTCCGCGCCATTTCCGCGATGATCTGGAAGCACGGCGTCTGGCGTGGCGAGTCCCGGATGCGGCGCAAGGATGGTTCGACCTTCTACGCCGGGCTGACCATCGCCCCGGTTGGCACGCGCGACCAAGCCGCGCTGCGCTCCGTCACCATCGTGCGCGACATCAGCCGTCAGAAAGAACTTGATTTGCAGAAGGCGAATTTCGTCGCACATGCATCGCACGAACTGCGCACGCCGATCACCAATTTGAAGACACGCCTGTACCTCCTGCGCCGGCGTCCAGACGCGCTGCAGGAGCATTTGGTCGTGCTTGAGGAAGTCACCGAGCGGATGAAACGACTGGTCGAAGACCTGCTGGATCGTACCCGGCTGGAACGCGGGCAAATTCCGCTGCGCTTTGAAAACATGAGCCTGCAAAGGCTGGTCGGACGCGTCGTCGCCGTGCAGCAGCCGGAAGCCGAAAACAGGGGTCTCGAATTCACGCTCGACATGCCCGAAACGCCGATCATCGTGCGCGTGGACAGCGCCCGCATCATCCAAGTGCTGACAAACCTGATCACCAACGCGATCAACTATACGCCGTCGGGCGGCGCGGTGCGGCTGACCGTCGTTCAAGAAACGGCGCGTGTCGGCGTCTGTATCGAAGACACGGGCGTCGGCATCGCGCCGGAGCATCTGCCGCACATCTTCGAGCCGTTCTACCGCGTCGCCAGCGAGGTCGAAGGCACAGGCTTGGGCTTGAGCATCGCCCGCCAGATCATTCAACTGCACAGCGGCGTGATCGAGGTCAGCAGTGAATTGGGCAAAGGCAGCCGCTTCTCCGTCTACCTGATTCCCGTACCCGAACAGGTAACGCCGGTCATGAACCCATGAGCGAGTCTCACAATCACAACCAGCCGCTCGAAAATTCGCGGCTGCACAAAATCCTCGTCGGGACGAACAAGCTCCAGCAGATTCCGGCGTTCGTCGTCGCCATTGCGCTCGCCGTGTGCGCCGGGATCGCCGCGCTGACATGGGTCGATCAAGGCAGCGGCGCGCTGATCTTCCTCGGCGCGCTGATCGGCATGTTCGGCAACTGGTACTTACTCTGGCGGCTGCCGCGTAAGGGCATGAGCTTCGGCGTTGACCAGCCTACCGCGCTGGCACTCGCCGCACTGATCACCCTCGTCACGCTGATCGTGGGCATCCTCAACATCGACGCGCTGTTCGCCCTGCTGCTGATCGGCGCGATCACGCTGGTCGCCTATTATGCGACGTGGATCGAGCCGTTCCGCCTCGGCGTTACGCCGCAGACGTTCACGCGGGACGACTGGCGCGTCCCCGTCACGCTGCTGCACATCAGCGACATTCATGTCGAACGCATCACCGAACGGGAGCGCAAGCTCAACCGCCTGATCAACCTCCTCAAGCCGGATGTGATCGTGTTCACGGGCGATTTCGTCAACCTGTCGTACACGGGCGATCCACACGCAACCGCCGCGATCCGCGAGATCATCGGCGAATGGCGCGCCCCGCTCGGCGTGTACTGTGTGCCGGGGACGCCCGTAGTCGAGCCGCTGCCGCTGGTGCGCGAATTCGTCGCCGGGTTGGATAACCTGACGCTGCTGCTCAACGAGTGGCACACAGTCGAGACGGCGGGCGGCAGGCTGCACCTCCTCGGCTTGATCACCACGCATGATCTCGAAACGGATCGGGCAGCGCTGCGTAACGCCATGACACACGCTCCCGAAGGCGGCATCCGCCTGCTGATCACCCATTCGCCGGACATCGCCCCGGAAGCCGGACGCGCCGGAATCGACTGGTATCTGTGCGGACACACGCACGGCGGGCAAATCCGCCTGCCGATCTACGGCGCGCTGATGTCGTCGAGCCAGCTAGGGATGAAGTACGTCATGGGACGCTACGACGTGAACGGCATGACGCTCTACGTCTCGCGCGGGATCGGCATGGAAGGTTACGGCGCTCCCCGCGCTCGCTTCCTCTGCCCGCCGGAAGTAATCCTGTGGCGCATTACGCCGTCCTCCATATGAGAAATTGTTGAGCGGCGCAAAGTGCTCACTTGTGCGAAGTAAGCTATTTTGATAGAGTAACATTGTGTTATGCCGGACTCATGCAGGCAGAAAGAGGCTATGCTCTTATCCCTGTTGACTGCCCTGTACGTGTTGTGCGCGCTGGCTTTGACGGCGTTTGCACTGGGGACAACTGTTCTCCTGATCACTTATCTCCGACACCGTAACGACCTTATTACAGCTTCGCAAGTAGGCGAGTTCCCGAAAGTCGCAGTCCAACTCCCCGTCTACAACGAACGTTACGTTGTCGAGCGGTTGATCAAAGCGGTTGCGGCGCTGGATTACCCGCGAGAAAAACTCATCATTCAAGTTCTCGATGACTCCACCGACGATACCAGCGCTATCATCGCCCGTGTGGTCGCACCGCTCAAAGCGCGGGGCGTCCAAATCGAACACATTCAGCGCCCGAACCGCGAAGGCTTCAAAGCCGGGGCGCTGGCATATGGTCTCAGCCTCATCGACGTCGAATATACCGTCGTCCTCGACGCAGATTTTGTGCTGCCGCGTGACTTCTTGCTGCGTACCCTGCCCGCGCTGATCAACAACCCGGATGTCGGCATGGTGCAAACGCGCTGGGGACACCTCAACCGCGACGACAACGCGCTGACGAAAGGTCAGGCGCTGGCGCTCGACGGTCATTTCGTGGTCGAACAGACCGCCCGCAGTCGCAGCGGTTTGCTGATGAACTTCAACGGTTCAGGCGGCGTGTGGCGCGTCAAAGCGATCCACGAGGCGGGCGGTTGGCAGGATACCACGCTCACCGAAGATCTCGACCTGAGCTACCGCGCCCAGTTGATCGGCTGGCGCTTTTTGTATTTGCCGGATGTGGTCGTACCGGGAGAACTCCCGCCAGAGATCGCCGCGTACAAGCAGCAGCAAGCGCGGTGGGCGAAGGGCGGCACGCAGTGTTTCGCCCTTTTATTTCGTCCCGTGTGGACGCATCCGCGCCTAACGCTGATGCAGAAGCTCATGGCGACGATGCATCTCGCGCAGTATCTCGTGCATCCGGTCATCATCGTGATGATTCTGGTCACGCCGCCACTGTTGTTGACCGGGGCATTCAAGAACATCAGCTTGGGCTGGTTGGGGATCGTTGGCTTGGGTCCGCCGATCCTGTACGTGATCAGCCAGCAGGCGATTTATGGCGACTGGCAGCGGCGCGTGCTGGCGCTCCCCACGTTGATCGCGCTCGGCACGGGCATGGCGTGGAGCAATACGCGCGCGGTCATGGGTGGGTTCTTCCTCAGCCGCAAAGAGGAATTCAAGCGCACGCCGAAGTTCGCGCAGCAGCGCACACGGGGCAGCTATGCGCGTCTGAGCAACAGGAGTTTCCTGTTTGAACTGCTGCTCTCGCTCTATGCGGGGTGGGGTGTGATCGTCGCCTACCGCGCCGCGCCGACCTTCATCCCGTACCTGCTCGTGTATGCCGTCGCCTTCGGTTTGATCGCATGGTGGGGCGTGCGCGACTCGCTGCGCTGGAGGCTGCGCCCATGAAGCGGCTCGGGATCGTCGCGCTGCTCGTCGGCGTTCTGGGCTTGGGCACATACGTGCTGCGCGCGCAAACGGCGACGCCCGAACCGGTCTGCCCGAACGCGCCGCCTACCCGCTTGATCGTCTACCAGCGGGCGCGCGTCGCCACCGCCGATCCGCGTCCGGTCAACGTGCGTTCCGGCGCAGGCACACAAAATGACCGGATCGCGCAAATTCCATCCAACGAGGTGTTTTTTGTGCTGGATGGACCCGTATGCAGCGAACGGTATGCATGGTACCGCATCGACTTTGATGGCGTCGTCGGGTGGATCGCGGAAGGCGACAATATCTCGTACTACGTCGAACCGTATCCACCCGGATTGTAGAAGAAGTTAAAAGTTACAAGTTGAAAGTAAGAAATCGCCCACTTTCAACTTTTTACTTTTTACTTCTTTTGCTGGTCAATTCCACGCGGGTTCAGTGGGCGGCACATCGAGCGTGAACAGGTGATGATAGTGGTCTTCCAGCAGGTGGCTGAGATGCAGCACCTGCCGCTCATGGAGGAACGGAATCAGCGTGTGCGGCAGCGTGACAAAGACCGACTCGGCGTCGAGTTCGTCGGCGGCTTGGGCGATACATTCCGAGAGTGAGTCGTATTTGTAGACATGCACGCTGACGGGCACGCCGTACTTGCGCGCAATTCCCCGATAGTGCTTGATGTCCTCGCGTTCGGTGGGCGAGAATTGATACTCGTCCGGTTCGATCCCCTGCCAATTCAGGCATTCACTGGCGATCATTTCTACCAGTGCCAGTTCAGCACCGATCTCTTGAGCGCGCTTGGCTGCGATTTCGACCGCTGTCGTTGTCCAGCGGACATCCGCCATTTGCACCATCACTGTGGGCTTAAACATAACAAAAGCTCCTAATTTTCGACCTCATACCTTGAGTCTAAGTTGAGCGGGGTTAAATTGGGAGTTATGTTCGTCTTACAACGGGTAGGTTGAATGTCACACCTAGTCGAGGAGTCAAAAGTTGAAAGTTGAAAGTCCTTTACGCTCGCGGCGTTACTTTCAACTTTCAACTTTGAACTGTTTTTAGGTGTTCGGCACCATGTAGATCACGGTCACGCCGTCGCCGCCCTCTTTCGGCGGCGCGCCGACCGCCTTCGAAATCAGCGGGTGCTCGTTGACGCGATCCTGCACGGCTTTGCGCAGCGCGCCCGTCCCCTTGCCGTGAATGATGCGTCCGAACGGAATACCGGAGAGGTATGCCGCGTCGATGTAGTTGTCGAGCTTCGCCAGCGCCTCTTCGACCCGCGTCCCGCGCAGATCAAGTTCCAGCCCCGGCGACTGTCCGCGCGGCACAACCACGTCATTTGATGGCGCGTAGTTGGAAACGAATTTCTTTCGGAGCGCCTTCTGTTCGCTGCGCGTCGGCTTCATCAGGTCGGTGACTTTGGCGCGCACCTTGAGCGTGCCGATCTGCACGATGGCGTCATCTTTTTCCAGCTCGATGATCGTGCCTTCCGCCTTGAGCGCGTCCAACCAGACCGCATCGCCAAGGCGCGGCGTCCACGTAATATCGGTCGGCTTCGCGCTGACCTTGCTCTCGACTGGCTGCGTCACGGCATCTTCGAGCGTACCAGCCGCCTGCTGAACTTCGCGCAGTTTTTCCAGCGGCAGCGACGCATCGCGCATATCCGACCGCAGACGGCGCAGTTCCTTGCGGAAGTCGTCCAGTTCGGTCTGCATACTGCGGCGGGCAGCGGCGATGATGTTGCGCCGTTCGTCCTCGACTTGGCTCAACTGCGCGTGGATTTCGGCGCGTTCGCTTTCCAGCGCCTCGCGCATGTCGGTGATCTGTTCCTGCTGGCGGCGAATGTCCTCACGTGTGCGGTGGATTTCGTCGAGCAGGTCATCGGCGATCAGATCGTCGGTGGCGACCATGCCCCGTGCCTCTTCGATGATGTCGTCGTTCAAGCCGAGCCGCTTGGCAATCGCCAGCGCGTTGGAGCGCCCCGGCAGCCCGATGATCAGGTGATACGTCGGCGCGAGCGTCTCCACGTCGAATTCGACCGAGGCATTGCGCACACCGGGCGTCTCGACGCTGTACACCTTGAGTTCGGGGTGATGCGTCGTGACCATCGTCGTGACTTTGCGGTCTTTGAGATGCGTCAGGATCGCGCGCGCCAGCGCCGAACCTTCGGTCGGGTCAGTCCCCGCGCCGAGTTCGTCCAGCAGCACGAGCGACTTTTCGTCGCACTCACGCAAAATGTGGATCGTGTTGGTCATGTGCGACGAGAACGTGCTCAACGACTGTTCGATGCTCTGCTCGTCGCCGATGTCGGCGTACACGCCCTCGAACACGCTCACGCGGGCTTTTTCGGCGGGCACATGCAGACCGCACTGCGCCATCAACGTCAGCAAGCCGACCGTCTTGAGCGAAACCGTCTTGCCGCCCGTGTTCGGACCCGTCACCACCAGCACCCATGTGTTCTCGTCGAATTCCACGTCGATCGGGACGACATTCCCTGTCAGCAGCGGATGCCGTGCGCCGAAAAAGTAGATGGTGCTGCCGGGATGGGCGGGATTTTCTTTGCGAGGGGTGAAGGGGAGGATCGCGGGTTCGACGGCTTTGAGATCGTCGGCATAGCGGGCTTTGGCGAGGATCAGGTCGAGGTTCGCCAGCACTTCAATCGTGCGGACGATCCGTTCCGAATCGACGGCGACCAGTTCGGTCAGCGCCAGCAAAATTCGGCGGATCTCCTTTTCCTCGTCCAACTGGAGTTCGCGCCAGCGGTTGTTCAGTTCCACCGTATCGAGCGGTTCGATGAACAGGGTCGCGCCGCTGGCGGACGAGTCATGCACGATGCCGGGAATTTTACCCTTGTGCTCGGATTTGAGCGGCACGACATAGCGCCCGTTGCGCATGGTGATGATCGCGTCTTGCAGCAAAATCTGGTTGCCGCCGGAACTGATGATGCGCTGAAGTTTGGTTTGCAGGCGGTCAAAAGCGATCTTCAGGTCGCGCCGGATCATGGCAAGCTGCGGACTCGCGCTGTCCTTGACGACCGCGTTTTCGTCCAGCACCCGCCCGATCTCTTCTTGCAGCGACGCACACTCTTCCAGCTCGTTGGCGATCTCCGACAGCAGGGGATACGTCCCCTTCATGCGTCCCAGCGTGCGCTTGAGCGTCATGGCGCGGCGCAGCGTATTGCGGATGTCGATCAGCACCGACGCCTCGATCATGACGCCGCGCGTCGCCGCCATCGCCGGTTCGCGCACATCGCGCGCGCCGCCAAGCGACGCGTTGAATTGATTGGCGAACATCATGCGCGCTTCGGCGGTTTCCTTCTGCCACATCTGCGCCTCATACAGATCAGTGGTCGGGCGCAGTTCGCGGGCAAGCTCCGCCCCGGCTGAAAACGTGCAGTACGCCGCCAGCCGCGCGAGGATTTTCGGTAATTCCAGTACGTTTACTGTTTTTTCATTCATCGGGGTTCATCACAATCGGAAAGACAGATCGTATTATAGAGCAGGACAGGGCGCGCGGCAATGGCGGGTTCATAAGAGGTCTAGAAAGGGTCATAAAAGCAGCACAAAGGGTTAAGATTAGCGCACGCACCATTAACATTTTACCTCTTTAATTTTTTCCAATGATGTAGGTTGCCTAAATACAAGCTAAGAATTGGGGCAAATACTTGTGTAACTTACCCAAAGAATGTATATTGAGAATTGGATACTAATTTAAACAGATTTTGATAAATTGAATGCGCGCGGCTGATCACCGTCGCATTGCCCTTTTCGGGGCTAATCTTATCGGGAGAGACACATGACGTTAATTGAGGATGTGAGCGATGCGCAGTTAGTCGAACGGCTGCGCGCCGGCGATCTCGACGCCCTCGGTGGATTGTTTGATCGCTATTATGCTCAGGTTTATCGCACTGCCGCCGCCATCACCCGCGATAACGCGGTGGCGGATGATATCGCTCAAGATTGTTTCCTCAAGCTCCACCAGTATGCCCATCGAATCGATGTCTCCCTCCCGCTTGCGCCGTGGCTCTACCGCGTGACGGTCAACCTCAGCTATACGTGGATTTCACGCCGCCAGAAGCGCAAGATTTCGCTCGAAGCGCTGGTCGATCATCTCATGAGTCCCCCATGGAGCGCCCCGGATCAGGTCGCAGAACACAACGAGGCGCAAAACCATATTCGGCAGGCAATCAGTGAACTTCACTTCAATCAGCGCGTAGTTATAGTGTTACACTATCTGTGCAGCTTGAGTCTCGAAGAGATTGCCGAGATTCTCGACTG
Source organism: Anaerolinea sp. (assembly GCA_014879865.1). Taxonomy (GTDB): domain Bacteria; phylum Chloroflexota; class Anaerolineae; order Aggregatilineales; family Phototrophicaceae; genus Flexifilum. The sequence continues at coordinate 3,211 of JACSRG010000459.1, read as the reverse complement.
CCCCGTTGGTACGGTGAAGAGTCGGCTGTATTACGCCCGCGAAAGTCTGCGGCGACGGCTGGACGACGCCGACCGGTTCAATGAGGTGGCACACGGTTATGCCGGACTTACTTGAGACGTACTTGGACGACGACATCAACCGCACACTGAAACTCGAAACCTCCGTCACGCCTTCCCAGAAGGCGGCGGCGTGGGAGCGACTGCAAGCTCGCGCCAAGGAACAGGCTATGTTACCGCCGCTGGAGGCGGGAGCCGCATCCGAACAGGTGCGCGTCAGTGAGCGCCTGCGTTGGATGGAGATGGTCTATGCTCTGCGTGATAGCTCGGTGAAAATCCTGAATACGCTCGTGCTGGATTCGACCGCGTTTGAGCGTGCGAATGCGCCTAAACGCCGCTATCCCTACCCCTACTTCGACATTCAAGGGCGCAGTACACATCCTATCTTGGCGATTTCAGCCTAGCCCGAAATTCACGCCAAAACGTTAATGCTCTCGCAGCCCCAAACGACGGTGGATGCCGTATAATCGGGGTAGAGGTTTAGGTTTGCTTGCGTAAAACACACGGATTTTTTCATGGTTGCTTTGCCCAGAATTCTGACGGTTGATCCAAGTGGTGATGTCGCGCGGCTCGTGCGCAGCGCAATCGATTTGGCGGAACGCCCGGTCATTCATGTCGATGCGCCAACCGGCGCGGATGCATGGGAAGAACTCACACGCGGAGGCTACGTGCTGCTCGTCGCGGCGCTGGCGCTCGACAACGGGATCAACGGCATCGATCTGGCGCTGCGTACCCGTCAGCGGTCACCGGAGACGGCGCTCGTGCTGATCGGCGATGAGGATGAGATCAACCTGCTGGACGAAGCCAGCTTGCAAGGTGCGCCCTTCCTGCTGTTCCAGCGTCCGTTCGATCCGCAGCAGTTCCTCCGTGTAGTGCTGGCAGGCATCGAAGAACGTGACATTTTCGCCGCATATCTCCCACCCGCGCTGAAATCCGCCGACGCCGATCTCGACTTGGGCGCGCTCCCGCAGCTCGACATGAAAGCCGCGCAGCAGTTGATCGACTCGCTGCTGACGGATGTTGGCGCAAAGTCGATTTTGCTGGCGTCACGCGCGGGCGAAATCCTGCTCGAACGTGGCGCGCTTGGCTACCTGAACCGCGATCAACTGGCGCTCTCGCTCGCGCCGTTCGTCAAGACGATGATGCAGATGTCGCGCTTGGTCGGCGGGACGCAGGTCAGCGCGCTGCAATTCTTCGATGGCGAGACCTATGACGTGTTCGTGCTGTCGGTCGGCTACCACTATTTCCTGTGCTTCGCCTTCGATGGCAACGCGGGCAACCGCTACTTCGGCGCGGTCAACCGCTTCGGTCGCCGCACCGCCGAAGACATGATTACCACGCTGCTGGGCAAAAGCGCCTACACCTTCCAAGCGCCCGCACCACCCGTCGAAGAAAAGTCGCGCCGCCGCAAAGCCAAGACGATTGAAGTCCCGGTCGTGGTCGTAGAAGAACCCGAAGAGATCCAACCGCTGGTCGAAAAAGCAGAGCAGTGGGGCGATCCTGCACCTGCTCCAGTCGAACCGGAACCGCTGCGCCTTGAACCAATTGCCGATTTCGACCCGAATATCTTTGACTCTTCACAGGTCGATTTCAGCCTTGCCGACGATCTGTTTGATCCCGACAAGCTGGCGGAACTCGCCAGAGAGTCGAAGCACGAGCGGGGTCCCCTGTCCTATGAAGAAGCACACGAGCTTGGCATTATTCCGTGAGTGAAAACCTGATCGGCAAACGCTTGGGCGATTACACGCTCGTGAGTTTGCTGGCGACCGGTGGCATGGCGCGCATCTACGTCGGCGAAGACGCGCGTTTAGGACGGCAGGCGGCGGTCAAGGTGCTTGACCTCGCCGCCGTCAACAATGAAGATGACACGCTCCCCGAACGCTTTGTGCGCGAAGCCCGCGCGGTCGCCAAATTCGAGCATCCTAATATCATCAGCATTTACCAGTTCGGCGAATTCGAGGGCGTGCTGTTCATCGTCATGCCGCTGGTACGCGGGCGCGATTTGCAGGCAGAACTCGTGCACCTGCGCAAACAGGGCATGAAGATGGATATCCCGCGCGGGCTGCGCCTGCTCGAACAGATCGCCACTGCGCTCGACTACGCTCATGCGGCGGGCATCGTCCACCGCGATGTCAAGCCGTCGAACATCCTGATCGACGCCAACGACCGCGCCGTGCTGACCGATTTCGGCTTGGTCTTCCAGCCGAAAGAAGATCACACGCTCGGCACGGCGTTCGGGACGCCGCGCTACATTTCACCGGAACAAGCCGTCGCATCGGAGCAAGCCGTACCGCAAAGCGATATTTACTCGCTGGCGGTCATCCTCTACGAAATCCTGACCGGACAAACACCGTTCAACGGCACGTCGCCGATGCAAATCGCACTGGCGCAGATCAACGACGAACCGCCCCGCCTGCGTTCGCTCGACCCATCGATCCCCGAAGCCGTCGAACGCGAAGTCCACAAGGCGCTGAGCAAAACGCCGGAGAACCGTCACGCCAAAGCGACCGACTTCATCACTGCGGTTAAAACGGCGTATGCGCCGTTCAGCGGCATAGAGACAAAGCTGTCTGCTCCGACACTGCCGTACAGCACACTATCGCCGGAGGATTCTTGGGACGATGTGCCGTCGTATTCCGCCTCGACGAACGGCGTCGAATACGACGACGACGCGGAGGAGGACGACGAACTCGACGCCGCCCCCCGTCGCGGCAAGGTGGTGCGCTTGATCTTTTTGCTGCTGGCGGTCGTGCTGATCGGCGCGGAGATCATCTCGGTGCTGACCAACACGCAGTCCACGCCGCCGCCCGATCCTACGCTGATCGTCGCCGACGGCGTCGCGGGCGATCTGCTCCCCGCCGCCTTGATCTACACGCCAACCGAGTTTTCACTCGTGAATACCAGCCCGTTCCCGCTCAACATCCAAACGCTGGTATTTCAAAATGGCACCGTGCGCTTCGAATTGGACAGCCTGCGCCGTCCCACACTGCCGCCGGGTCAATGCGTGCGCATCCTCCTCGGCATCCGCACAAGCGATCTCCCCGACGGCTGCCGCGAACTGTACGCGCAAGCCGTCACCGCCGATACGACCAATTTCTTCTGGCTAAACGGCGAGAATTTCGACGTGACCCGCGAAGGCACGCTGACGGCGACA
>JACSRG010000900.1 GCA_014879865.1 Anaerolinea sp. | reverse complement strand
GGCTGTCCTCGCGCATGTCGAAGCGCTGGAAACGCGCGACCAATACGGATCACGCGGGCGACTGGTACTATCAGGTGACGATTTCTGGACAAACCAATTTGCGGTTGTTCCAGCAAAAGATCGGCTTCAAGCTCGACTACAAACGTGTGGCGCTCGAACGGCAGATCGGACGCGAGGAGAACTCGAACGTCGATGTCGTGCCGATTGATGGGCGACAGCTTCGCTGGTTGCGAATGCAGCTCCAGATCACCGCGCGGACGGTGGGTGAGCTATGTGGTCTGTCGCGCAGCGGAATCCAGTTCTACGAGACCGGGAAACGGATGCCGACGCGCACGAATCTGCGGTTGATCCTTGAGGCGCTGCATGATCTGGCGCAGGAACACTCGGATGGGGAATGGCTGCGAGTCTGGAAGACCCTGTACGGTCTCTGCGGGTTACGCTGGACGCCGGTCGCAAAGGTCGAACAGATTCCCTACGAGTATCCCTATGTCTATGACTTCTGCGTTCCGGGTGTAGAGAATTTCCTCGCAGGCTGTGGTGGTTTCTTCGTCCATAATACCTACGCCATTGCCAACGTGATTCAGCAGACGCAGAAGCCGACGCTGATCCTCGCGCACAACAAGACGCTGGCGGCGCAGTTGTATGCCGAATTCAAGGAGTTTTTCCCGCGCAACGCCGTCGAATACTACGTGAGCTACTACGACTACTACCAGCCGGAGTCGTATGTGCCGCGCTACGATCTATATATCGAGAAGCAGACCGACATCAACAAGGAGATCGAGCGGCTGCGCATCGCGGCGAAGGCGGCACTCCTCTCCCGCCGTGATGTGATCATCGTGGCGTCGGTGTCGTGCATTTACGCGACGGGCGATCCACAAACGTGGGGCAAGTCGATTGTCGAGTTCCGCGTCGGCAGTGAAGTCCGCCGCGAGACGATCTTACGTAAGCTGGTAGCGCTGCAATACACGCGCAACGATCTCGACTTGGGACCGGGAACATTCCGCGCACGCGGTGACGTGCTGGAAGTCTACCCGCCATATGAACAATCGGCGTATCGCGTGGCGCTGTTCGGCGACGAGATCGAACGGATCACGCAATTCGATCCGCTCACGGGCGAACTGCTGGCGGGGCATGAAGTGGTCGTCGTCTTCCCGGCGGCGCAGTTCATGGCGGATGACGACAAGCTCAAGCAGGCGCTGACCGACATCGAAAAGGAGCTTGACGAGACAATCAAGCAGTTCAAGAGCGAAGGCAAGCTGGTCGAAGCGCAGCGCATCGAGCAGCGCGTCCGCTACGATCTCGAAATGCTGCGCGAGATGGGTTTCACCTCTGGCATCGAGAACTATTCGCGCCATCTGGATCAGCGCGCGCCGGGGACGCCGCCTTGGACAATGGTCGATTATTTCCCGAAGGACTACCTGCTGGTGATCGACGAAAGCCACATGACGATCCCGCAGCTTCACGGCATGTATAACGGCGACCGCGCGCGCAAGACGACGCTCGTTGAGTACGGCTTCCGCCTGCCGAGCGCGATTGACAACCGCCCGCTCAAATTCGAGGAAATCGAGGAGCGGATGGGGCAGACGATCTACACGACGGCGACGCCGGGACCCTATGAGCGCGGCAGGAGCGAAAAGACCGTGCAGCAGATCATCCGTCCGACCGGGATTCTCGACCCGGAAGTCTACGTCCGCCCGACGAAGGGGCAGATCGACGACATGCTGCAAGAGGTCGCCGCGCGGGTGCAGAAAGGTCAGCGCGCGCTGGTGACGACGTTCACGCAGCGCATGGCGGAAGAGTTAGCGGGCTACATCAACGAGATCGGCATCCGCGCCCATTACCTGCACGCCGAAGTCGAGACGCTCGAACGCATCGAAATTCTGCGCGATCTGCGGCTCGGTGTGTATGATGTGGTCGTCGGGATTAACCTGCTGCGCGAAGGGATTGACCTGCCGGAAGTATCGCTGGTGGTCATCCTCGACGCCGACAAAGAGGGCTTCTTGCGTTCGGAACAGGCGCTTATCCAGACCATCGGACGTGCAGCGCGGCACATCGAAGGCAAGGTGATCATGTACGCGGACAAAATGACCGATTCGATGAAGCGGGCGATTGAGGAAACGAACCGCCGCCGCTCGCTCCAGCAGGCACACAACGAGAAGCACGGAATCACGCCGACGACGATTGTCAAACAGGTGCGCGACCTGACGGATCGTGTCCGCGCGCAGGTGTCCGAGGACGAGAAGGCGAAGATGGGCGGCGCGGTCAGCATTGCGGCGCTGCCGAAGGACGAACTGCACCGGATGATCAAGGAACTGGAGTCCGAGATGAAGGCGGCGGCGAAGGCGCTCGAATTCGAGAAGGCGGCGCTGCTGCGCGATCAGGTGATCGAGTTGAAGCAGATGCTCGCCGACAAAGACCCTGCCGGGATGCTGATCGGGTAGAATTACAGCATTCGGGCTTTAGCCCGTGAAAGCCACGCCGTTTTAACGGCAGTGGATGAAACGCCTTGCCCAAACGCAGTTTGGGACGGCTT
>JACSRG010000663.1 GCA_014879865.1 Anaerolinea sp. | reverse complement strand
TATGGGGCATGATAGTTCATGCCCCTACAAATGTCCGCCTCAGTCAATCCCCGCAAAAGTCGGCAGATCGCCTGACCCTGTGCTAAACTATCGAAAAATGTGATGCCCTGCTTGGAGGATGCGCCATGCCGCGTTGGTCTTCGTTTGGACAATTTCTGGATGATGTGAATGCCGCCGCGCCCGCCGAGCGTCAAGCGCTCGTCGAAGAACTGCTGCGCGAACATCCGGTGTTCCCATGGGTAGACGGAGACGAGGCGACATTCGTCTATCATGGCATGGACGCGGATACCGTCGCCCTCAACCTCGACACGATCAACGCCGACCCGCCGTTCGCGCCGATGATGCGCATCCCGAACACGGCGTTGTGGTACGTGCGCCGCCAGTTCCAGCGCGATGATCTGCTCGATTATCTGCTGGCGGTCAATGACCCGATGACGCCGCTGCGCGGAGAGACGAATCTCGTCAAGCGCGTGAGTGATCACTGGCGCATCGATCCGCTTAACCCGCAGCGCGTCGAGACGCCGCAGGCGAGTGTTTCTGTGCTGCGGATGCCGAACGCCCGTCCGTTCCCCGACTGGGCGAGCTTCCGCCGCGTGCCGCGCGGCAAGGTCAGCGAGCAGAGCATCGACAGCGAGCATATGGGCTACAAAGGGCGGCGCGTGTGGGTGTATACGCCGTTTGGCTACGACGCCGACGCGACCTATCCGCTGCTGGTCATGCTCGATGGGCAGTGGGCGACCGGTCCGCTGCAAATGCCCGCGATTGCCGACGCGCTGATCAAACATCACCAGATGCAGCCCGCGATCATCGCCATGATCCAGAGCAGCAGCGACATCGAGCGCAACCGCGAGTACATCAGCAACGACAAGCACTACGAATTCCTGATCCGCGAACTCGTGCCGTTCATGCAGACGCGCCATCACATCGGCGAGGTGGCGATCATGGGGGTGGCGGTCGGCGCGATTGGGGCGGCGCACGCCGCGCTGATCAACCCGGACACGTTCTCCGCGCTCGGCATGATCAGCCCGCCGCTCGGCAAGGGACAATTTCAGGAAGAATTGAGCTACTACTATAAGCGCTTTGCGTCGGCGGATCGGCTGCCGAAGCGGGTTTTCCAATCGGTCGGGCGCTTCGAGACTCCGGCGCGCTTCTACAAGCCCGCGCATGATCTTCAGCGCGTGCTGCAAAGCCGCAAGAACGTAGACTATCACTTTATCGAAACGGGCAGCGGTCACGGCTTGGTCGGTTTCCGGGGGATATTGCCCGAAGCGATGGCGTGGCTGCTTCCCGGCGACGCGGATGAATAACATTGACGAACAAGAACGACAAACTATCTAGCGACGGGGAGCTGTCTCAGTACCCGGAGAAGCCGAAACGCGGTGACTCGCTGTGGGGGCGGCGGCTGTCGCTCCCGATTATCGGGGGGATCGCCGCCGTTGTGGCGGTGCTGGGCTTTGTGGTGGGGTTGATCGTCTTCCCGCTGCTGCCGCCGAATCCCAATGTCATGATCGATTCTGTACCGCGCACGAATACGCCGCTGCCGATTGGAGATGCGCAGTTCTTGCCGTCACCAACGCCCATCGCGTCGTGTGCTGACCTGCCGCCGACGGGCGCGCGTATCGCCTATGTGGATTACAACGCGGTCAATTACCGCCTGTTCATCACCGACCCGGAGCGGCTGACGCGCTGCGCGCTGACTGATCTGCCGAACAACCTGACGCAGCTCGACGTTTCGCCGGATGGCAGCCGCATCGCCTATACCCGCGACGAAAACGGGACGAGCGATCTGTGGGTGGCGGACATCAACGGCGGGAATCCGGTCAACGCGACGGAGTCGATTTCGGCGGCGGTGCGTGCGCCGTCATGGTCACCGAACGGCTTGCGGATCGCCTTCGCGGGTGAAGAGGACGGCGCAAGCTCAATCTACGTGCTGGACGCGGAAGCCGGGACGATCAGCGCGGTGAGCAGCGGCAGTCAGCCGGTGTGGTCGCCGGACGGGACGCGCATCGCGTTCGCCAACGCCGACGGTTTCCTCAGCGTGATGGATGATGACGGCACAGACGCCCGCCGCGTGACCAACAGCGATCAGGCGGAAGGCTTGCCGTCGTGGTCGGCAGACGGGACGCGGATTATGTTCGGGCGCAAGGGCGGCGGCGATCAGTATGTGCAGGTCTACACGGTCAACCCGGATGACCCGCAGATGGAACACCAATTTATCGGGAATTTCCCGGTCGGCGTGACCGCGCTGCAATGGCTGCCCAATGGACGCTATGCCTATATCGGTTACGGCAATCTCGGCTTGCACTCGCGTCTGCTCCCGGTGGAAGGTGGCGGCACGGATGACAAAATCGTGATTGTCAACGTCAACACGTTTGATTGGTGGACGCCGCCGCAATGATGCGCCGCGCCTTGATCGCCGTCGTCATCCTGATCCCCGCGCTGATTCTGGGCGCGCGGCTGCTGACGGAACAGCTTCCGATCTGGACAGCGCCGCAGCAGTGGTGGCTGCCCACCGACGCGCCCGCCGCGTGTG
>JACSRG010000503.1 GCA_014879865.1 Anaerolinea sp. | reverse complement strand
CGCCAAGTCGATCCGCAGCGCTACTATCAGCAGATCGGCGTTATCTTCCAAGATTTCTGCCGGTATGACCTGACCGTCAAAGAGAATATCGGTTTCGGGAACTTGGCAGAACTCGACAATCTGGCGCGCATCCGTCACGCGGCTGAAATGGGCGGCGCGGTAGACCTGATCGAGGGAATGCCGCACGGTTATGACACCATGCTTGGGCGCGTCTTCTACGAAGATGCCAAAGACCTCTCTGGCGGCGAATGGCAGCGGATCGCCTTAGCCCGCGCCTTCATGCGCGATGTCCCGCTGCTGATCTTGGACGAACCGACCGCCGCGCTCGATGCGTTCGCCGAAAATGCGGTCTACAACCGGTTTACCGAACTGACGCAAGGTCGCACGACGGTTTTTGTGACGCACCGGCTTTCGTCGGTGCGAATGGCGCAGAAAATACTCGTGCTGAAAGCGGGACGCCTGATCGAGGTGGGCAATCACGACGAATTGATGGCGCAGGGCGGTGAATATGCCAGCATGTTCAAACTCCAAGCGGAACGGTATCAAGCCGGACAGTAGCTAAAGGCGTGTGCTTGTGGTTCCCCGGTTCGCGCTCACTGAGCGGATGCAATGCGCTCCACTGCCGCCATGACGTCTTTCAGCACGGGTTTCGTCTTGAAGTAGAGGACTTCGGCGGGGACATCGGACAGCGCCTGTTCGGTCAGGTTGACATGTTCATAGACCAGCAGCAGCAGATTATGCTGCCGTGCCGCCCGCACCTTCTCCAACTTGCGTTTGAGATATTCAGGATGCCAGAACCCGACAATCTCAATCAGCACCCGCCGCCCATCTTTTTTGTGCGTCAGCGAGAAGTCCGGGATCAGCACCGTATCGCCTAGCAGCAGCACCTCATCCTCACGGGCGAGCTGCCACTTGCCGCGCTCACTGCCAAACTTTGCTTCAAACTCTGCCGCGAAATCTGCTTCCATCCGGCTGTCGTACAGCGCCGCCGCCTTGAAATGACTCGTCAGCGGGGTGGTCTGGTCAAGCCGGTACACCAGCTTGTCGTCGAACTGGGGCGGGCGGGTCGTCGCCTGCATCGTCCAGCGCTCTCCCAGAAACAGCGCCGGCAGGAACACGGCAAACTGGCGTCCATAGCGCGTGGTCGATTGGACAAACGGCGAAATCGGACCATCGAGCTCGACGTGATAGCCATCCGGGATCGCCGTCGCCCAGAACATGAGCTTGAACAGTTTCAGGTATTTCCAGAAGGTCTTGAAATGGTCGTACACTTCGACGTGCATCGCATCCGACCAGTACAGCGCCGCCCGTGCCAGTTCGAGGTTGTAGCGTGCGATCAGGGTTTGCGCCGACCATTCGGTGTCGATGCGGGTGAGCAGGTATTCGGAGGGGCGATCCGCATACAGTATCAGTTCAAGGTGCTGCGGCTCAAGTTGGGTTTCTTCCGCCAGCGCTGCCAGCGTCTCCGCGCGCGTCTGCGTATGGAACAAATCCTGCTGATCGAACACCGGACCCTGTGCAAACAACCGCTGACGCAGCACCGTCGGGTCAAGCGGGGTGGGCAGCGGCTCGAAGGTCGCGCTGTCCGCCAAGACTTTCGCCAATCCCCGGATCACGACATAGTCAGTCCGATCTCCCTCATAGGCTTCCAGCGCCGCATCCCATGCTCGCTGCGGCTGTCCCACCAGCGGACGAAACAGGGCGATCAGCGCATTCGCCGTTTTGAGCCAATGCCGGTTCTCCGCATCCAGCATGTCAATCTGAAGCTCGCCGTTCCGGCTGCGCAGACGTGGGCGGACAAGTTCGCCGGTCAGCATCACGCGCCTTCCTTGCGTGGGCGTCGCCGCTGCGCTTTGCCCTCGTCAACGCTGTCGCGCACGATGACCTCAAACAGCACCGCCTGCCGGTTGCCGCTTTTGCGCAGCACCCGCCCCAAGCGCTGAATGTATTCGCGGGAACTCGATGTCCCGCCCAAGACAATCGCGATCTTGGCTTCCGGCACATCGACCCCTTCATTCAGAACTTTCGAAGTCACAATCGCGCGATACATCCCCGCTTGAAAGCCGTCGAGGATGTGTTTCCGTTCCGCCGATTTCGTCTCATGCGTCAAGGCAGGGACGAGATAGCGCCGCGAAATCTCGTAGACGACCTCGTTGTTTTCGGTGAAAATCAGGATTTGCTCGTGGCTGTATTCGCGCAGCAGTTTGTCCAGCGCGGCGAGTTTGCCCGCCGAACCTGCCAGCAGACGGAGGATACGCTGCCGAGCGAGCAGCGCGCGTCGGGCGTCGCGATCAAAAGCACTCAACCGCATCAATTCCATCAGCCACGCGCCGCCGTGCGTCTTCTGCAACTGCCGTGACCGGAAGAACCCGGCGTAGATCGCATAATCCGCATCATATGCTATGCGTTCGCTCTCGGTGAGCGCGACACGCACCCGCTCCGTCCGGTACTCCGCCAGCCGACTGCCGACTAAATCCTCAATCCGCGTCTGGAAGACAATCGGACCGATCAATTCATCGACGCGCCAGCGCCC
>JACSRG010000898.1 GCA_014879865.1 Anaerolinea sp. | reverse complement strand
GCGGCGACACGGACATCATGGGCAAGCTGACCCCCGCCGACATCAACGCCGTGCAAACATGGATGCGGAATCCGCGAGGGTGGAAATGAGCGTGCTTTTGAACGGAGTCGAGAAATTCAATCACCGGGCAGATGCCATCGAGTCGCTGTTGTGCGTCGGTTTGGACAGCGACATCAAGCGTGTACCGGTGGCGTATTGGGCGGACGAACACGCACAGTTTGCGTTCAACCGGGCGATCATCGAGCAGACGCACCCGTATGCTGCCGCCTATAAGCTCAACATGGCGTTTTACGAGGCGCGCGGCGAGGCAGGGTGGCGCGATGTGCGCAGCACGGTCAAGTATCTGCGCGAACATCACCCGTCGATCCTGACGATCTGTGATGCCAAGCGCGGCGATATCGGCAGCACGAGCGAAGCGTATGCGCGCGCGATCTTCGACGATCTCGGCTTTGATGCGGTGACGCTCTCGCCGTATCTGGGACGTGAGGCGCTGCTGCCGTTCATCCAGCGGACGGACAAGGCGTCGATCATCCTGTGCCGCACGTCGAATCCCGGCGCGGGCGAGTTTCAAGATTTGATTGTCGAGAATAAGCCGTTATACCTGCACGTCGCTGAACGGGTCAGCCGGGAGTGGAACTGCAATTGTATGCTGGTCGTCGGGGCAACCTACCCGGACGACATGCGTCAAATTCGCGCCGCTGTCGGAGACATGACGTTTCTCGTCCCCGGCATCGGCGATCAGGGTGGAGATGTAGCGACCACAGTCAAGGCGGGCTTGAACCGTGACCGCAAAGGCTTGATTATCAATTCGTCGCGCAGCATCATCTTCGCCGCCGATCCGGCGGCTGCCGCCCGCGACTTGTGCGCGGAGATTAACCGCTCACGCTGACGCTAGAATCCGCCCGCAGCTTTCGCAGTAGACGATCTTTGTTCCCATGCGCACCTGCTGGTTGATGATCGACGTTTGTTCGACGTGACACGCCATGCAGCCATCAGGACCGAGAACGGCGACCGGCGTCCCCTTCATGCGTGGACGCAGCGTGTCGTAAATTTTCAGAGCGGCGGGGTCGATCTTGGCGACTTGATCCTTGCGCTTGGTTTCGGCGGTGGAGAGATCACCTTCCAGCTTGGTTTTCTCCGCCTGCAAATCGGTTTGGCGGATGACGGACGTTTCTTGTGCCGTCGTGAGCGCGGTTTCGGCGTCGCTGATCGCCGTGCTGGCATTATCGACCTGCATCATCACGTCCATCAGCGTTTCTTGCAGGGTGTTTTCCTGCCGTCTCAGGGCGTTGACTTCGGCTTGGAGTTCTTGCAGCGCCTTTGCGTTCTTGGTCGCTCCGCTGTAGAGCGCCGCTTCGCTCTCGGCGATCTTCTCAGCGAGCGTCTTGATTTCCAATTCCAGATCGGTGGCACGCGCGTGTAGTGGTTTGTAAGATTCGCTAGCGGCGTCCCGCTGCGCGGCTGCCCGCACGACTTCTTCGTCTTTGCCTAGCAAGTCGTCGATCTGCTTGAGGCGGGCGCGGAGTTTGGCGATGTTCAAATCGAGCGTTTGCAAGCGGTACAACTGTGCTGCTGGATTAACTTGCATGGTGATCCTTGTCACTGTTCACATCTACAAATCTACCATTATACTGATTGCGCGTCGCACTTTCGAGAAATGGAGTCCCCAACATGATTATTCGTTCAGAACGTCCCCAAGATTATGCGTTCATTGCGGATATTCTGGTTCGCGCGTTTGAGGATCGGGCTGACGAAGCCCTGATCACCGCGCTGGGGCGTCAGCGCAGCCAATTCGACCCTGAGCTCGCGCTCGTCGCCGAGGACGAAGGACAGGTGATCGGGTATGCGCTGTTCAACTCCGCGTCGATCCGCTTGCTTGGTCAGACCGTGCGCGCCGTGAATCTGGGACCGATTGCGGTCGATCCGAATGTTCAGAAAAAAGGCGTCGGCGCGGCGCTGATCGAACAGGGACACACGCTTGCCCGCGCGAAAGGGTATGCGCTGTGCTATCTGCTGGGACACCCGACATACTACCCCAGATTCGGCTACTTGACGAATGCCTTCGGCGCGTGCGCGTTCAAAGTCCATACCAGAGATTTACCCTCCAGCGACCTTGACACCCGCAAGCCGCTCCCCGCTGACCTGCCCGTGCTGCGCGCGCTGTGGGAACGCGAGGAAGGAGCGGTTGATTTCGCCGTCGATCCGGGCAGCTTACTGATCGACTGGATCAGCCCGAACCCCGGCATTACGTCATCGGTCTATCTGTGTGATGGGGAGGTCGTCGGCTACACGCGCATCCATCGCGATGAACTGTTCTCGCCGGGGGTGTTCTTTGCCCGCGACCACGAGATCGCGCGGAAGATGGCGCAGCATATCGGCAGGGGCAATCCGCTTGATCTGCCGCTGCACCCTGCGTCGGCGTCGGCGGGCGCGTTCCCGGATGCGCGCGTCGAGACCAAGACGTGGGAACCGGCGATGGTCTATCCGTTCGCGCCCAGCCCGTTTGACGAGTACTACCGTCAGCTAGAAGCCGGG
>JACSRG010000494.1 GCA_014879865.1 Anaerolinea sp. | reverse complement strand
GTGACGATCTCCGCGCCATGCGCGCGGGGCGCGGGAACCATACACGCCATGACCGCCGCGCCGTCGAGGAAGACCGTGCACGCACCACATTCGCCCTCGGCGCAGCCTTCCTTCGTCCCGATCAAGCCGACATCTTCGCGCAGGAAGCGCAGCAGCGTCTTCTGCTGACCGCTGCTCACGGTGACTGTCTCGCCGTTGATCGTGGTGCTGATCGGCGTCGCGCCGTCATGGTCGAGCATCCGGTCAAACGCCACCGACTCCGGTTCATCCGCGCTCAACATGATCGGGTCTTGGGGATAGGTCGCCGCCTGTGCGTTCGCCGCCAGCGCCTTCAACGCCCGGCTGACTAGCACACGGATCATCTCGGTACGGTATTCCGCCGTCGCGCGCACGTCGTCAATCGGCGTGGGCGCAAGCGCCGCCAAGCGCGCGGCTTCGCGCATCGACTCAACAGTGAGCGGTTTGCCGACCAGCGCCTGTTCTGCGACCGAAGCGCGGAAGATTGTCGGGGCGACGCTGCCGAGCGTGATCGCGGCGCGGGTGACGATCTCACCGTCGAGGGCGAGGATCACCGCCGCATTGACGACCGAAATCGCCTGCGCGCGGCGCAAACCAAGCTTCAGGAAGATGCCGCGTTCGCCCTCCGCCAGCGCCGGGAAGGTGATCCCGGTCAGCAGTTCGTCGGGACGCATCACGGTGCGGCGCACGCCCGTATAGAACTGCGCCAGCGGGATCGTGCGTTCGCCTTCCAGCGAACTGAGAATCACCGACGCGCCGAGCGCCCATAATGGGGTGATCGTATCATTCGCAGGCGATGCCGTGATCAGGTTGCCCGCGACCGTCCCCCGATTGCGGATTTGCGGCGCGCCGACTTCCCAGCACGCCTGCGCCAGCGGCAGCGCCCGTTCCACAAGCAGATCGCTTCCGACGACTTGGTTATGCGTCACCAAGCAGCCCAAACGGACTTCGTCACCGCGCAGGTCAATCGCAGCCAGACCGGGAACGCGCGTGATGTCGATCAGCACTTCGACGCCGGGGCGCTGTCCGCGTTCCAGTTCGATGAGAATATCCGTCCCCCCGGCGACAATGCGCGCCCGCTCACGGTACTGCGCGAGCAGTTCCAGCGCCTCGGCGGTTCGGGTGACGGTATAGTAATGTTTCCACATGTGCAAACACCTCTAAGTTCAAAGTGTAAAGTCAAAAGGTGAAAGTTTGCGCACCAATTTTTCGAATGGTTTTAACGTTCCGGTTCAATCTCCAACAGGGTCACGGGGTTGATGTTCATTACGCAGGTATCACCGTACTCGGTCTGCACCGTCGTCCGCCGATCCCATGTATGGACGTGTCCGTGCAGCATGTAGCGCGGTTTGTACCAGTCCATGAAACGCAGAAAGGCTTTCATGCCGTGATGGGGCAAATCGTCGAGGTCGTGAATACCTTTCGCGGGCGCATGGGTGACGAAGACATCGACGCCCCGCCCTTTTTGCAGTTTCCGGGCGAGGAGCTGAACGCTGCTGTGCAGGATCATGCTCTGCATTTCGCCGTCCGAATACTGGATCGGGCTGTTGTTATATTTGATCGAGCCTTCAATGCCAAAAAAACTGATGCCTTTGTAGTGGATAATGCGGCGGTGCAGGTCTTCGCCGCCGGGGGGACGTTCGGTGTAGCCGGTGTCATGATTGCCGCGCACGTAGAACAGGGGGACGTTGAGCACAGACGTGATGAATTCGAGGTAAGCAGCGGGCATATCACCACAGCTTACGAGCAGATCAACGTCGTGGTAGCGCCGCCGCAGATGGGCAGCATTCTCCATCTGCTGAACGACGGTATCACTGACACAAAGTATTTTTACCATCGCCCTTCATTTCGCCTCATCTACACCTGTTCGTCAAGCGGATCAGCTATTGGCTGCCGCATTGGTTTTCCCGTCCCTCCGCGCCGGATCATGATGATCTCCGCCATGATGCTGAGCGCAATCTCTTTGGGTGTTTCCGCTTCGAGTTCCAGCCCGATGGGCGCACGCACCCGCGCCAGCGCCGCTGCATCCATGCCGTTGTCGCGCAGCGCCTTGACTGTCAGCACCCAGCGCCGCCGACTGCCGATTACGCCGATGTACGGCGCACTCGTCGCTAACAGCGCGGGGATCAAGTCCACATCGACGGGCAGTCCGCGCGTGACTGCCGCGATGTAAGTCTGGGAGTGAATCGACATCTGCTCGGTGATCGCGCCGGGCTTGCTGACGATGTAGTCATCCATGCCCGGCAGAAAGTCCGGGTTGCAGAACTCCGCGCGGTCATCGGCGGCGACGACCCGGAAGCCCATCCACTTGCCCAGTTCGGCAAGCGCCTTGCCGACATGTCCCACACCAATCACCAGCAGTGTCGGAGGGACGGCAATCGGTTCGATGAAGACTTCGACCGTGCCACCGCACACCCCCGGATCGCCCGCGCCGATGTCGTTGAGTTCATAGCTCACGCGCCGCGCCGCGCCCTCGGTCAGCACCGTGAGCGCCTCGGCAATCACGCGGCTTTCCATCGCGCCGCCGCCGACCGTGCCGACGAACGATCCATCCGCGCGGACGAGCAGTTTGCTGCCCTCGTGACGCGGCACAGAACCGCTCACGGCGATCACCGTCGCCAGCGCCGCCGGATCACCTGTCTTTTGTGCGTCGAGGACCGCTTCGTAGACCGCTCGCGTATCGTCCATACTACCCGTCTACCGTAAACTCACCAATGGTCAGCCGCCCGAACTCGTCGCCGCCGCTCGGCATCAGCGGTGTGACGGTTGCCGGATCGTACAACCCCATCACAATAGTGTACCGTCCCGGCGGCGGTTGTCTAAATTCTACCGTAATTCTCTCACGAAAAGTTCCCGCTATCCAGTTTTCCGGCGGGAGCGACCCCGCGCCGGGGTACATATCCGCCTGCGCGGCGATATTGCCCGTTTCATCGAGCACATGAATGAACAGCTTGTAATCACCGCTGGCGCGTCCGTCCGTCCGCCACACCCAGACTGGCTGAATGTTGTAGACGCCATCCAGCGTCACCTCGTAGCCAACTGCTGGGTCTAGCACCTCGATACCTCCGTCTTGGAACGTTCCGACGGGGTTGCTGCTTGGATTAATCTCGATCCGTTCTCCCTGATACGCCCAGTGCATATAGGGCATATAATCGCCTGCCACACGCGGCACGAGGCGAATACGAGTCGCTTCACTGACCATCTGCGCCGGGATGAGCGTCGGGATTTCGAGCCAGCTCCCCGGCAGCGCCGGGATCAGCCGTGTGTCGATCAGCGTATCACCCACGTACACGTCGATCTCGCCCGTATTCGCCGGATGCACCCGCGTGATCAAGATCAGGTCTTGCCCCGCCTGCGCGTGGATCGTGAACGCTTCTTCGCCATTGATCCGTCTGCCGCCGTCCATGAACGCGCACGGCGTTTGCAGCAGTTCCATACAGCCAAGCGAGTCGAACTGGTTGTATTCTGTCGGGAAGCCGCCCATCGCCGCGTGATTGCGCCACTGGTAATCGTGACGCCGCTCCGATTCGATGTCTGCCACGTCGAGCGTCTCGATCATCGTCATGCCGTTGACGTAGGGCGTGACGAGAGTCGTGCTGATCGGGTATGGCGCTTGGGCAGCATTCGTCCAGTTTGGCACGTAAATGCCCTGTGTTTCCGCCGCAAGCGCGACATTCGCGTTCGGATCGAGCGGCACGGTGTACGAAGCGACCGTTTCAGCGTATAGGTCAGTCGCTTGCAGATAGCCCAAGCCGAGTCCATGCCCCGTCCCATACGAGGCGATGTAGTCTGGGCGTACCTGTTCGAGATATTCACCGACCGAGCCGGGACCGTTGCGCCAGTAATCCGCCGCGCCGGGGGTCGTCAAGCCGACCATATCGACCGTCGTCCGTTCACCGATGTAGCGCATCATGCCTACATCGTGCACGGCTATGATCGTATCAGGGGAGGTATTTGCCCGCAGCCAGCGCGCCATTTGCAGCGGCTGCGCGGCGACGTAGCCGGTGTTCAGCCGGTAATGCCCCCAGAACTGAAGCGCCGACAGTGGGATGAACAATACCAGCAGCACCAGCGCCAGATCACGGATCAGCCGTGACCAGCGCGGCAGGCGCAGCATCACTTCGGCGATCCCCGACCCTGCCAGCGGGTAGAGCAGCGCGATCAGCGGCATCTGGTAGCGTTTGAAATGCCAGAAGGCGGTATCGAGTGTAGCAATCGCGCCAAAGCCGACGATCAGCCACAGCGCCAGCAGGATCGCCACAGCGTGGCGCTGCCGGAAGATCGCCCACAGCCCGACCGCAGCGGGCAGAAACAAGATCGGCGCGTAGTAGCCCGGTTCGCGCGCGGCGCGGAAACCGGCGAGTTCGAGGAACGTGCGGGTGAAATTGTCCCAGATACGCCCGACGATCACGCCAATGTCGAACGGAATCATGCCGAACAGCGATTTCGCCGCATTTCCCGACGCCACCGCCGATCCGGTCAGGGCGAGATTGACAAGCGGCTGGACGCCCAGCGCCAGCACGGGCAGCAGCAAAATCAGCCATTCGCGCCGCCACAGCCACAGGTGCGGAATCCCCATGCGATTGCGCACGGGGATGGTTTCAAATGCGAGATACAGCGCAACAGCGGCAGCGATCAGCGCCAGCGCGCCGCCTTCCGGGCGGATCAGCGCCAGCAGCGCCCCGGCGATCCCGGTCAAGCGCACATCGCGGCGTGTGACGGCGTAGAGCGTCAACAGCGTGAGCATGACGGCAATACTCGTCTCCATCCCGCTCATGGCGTGCCACGCGAATTCACCGCTGAGGATGAATACACACGCCACTATCACGGCGACGAATTCCGACGCGAGAGTGCGGGTCAGGTGGTAGATTAGCCACCCGGACGCCGCCAGCGCGCTTGCACCGAGAAGCATCGCCCAGTAGCCGAGATTCAAGCCCTGCAAGCCGAGCACATAGCCAACTGCCAGCAGATACGGATACAGAAAACTGGTCGCGCCGGAAGTCGGCGGGAGACCGGGGTTGTACTGGTAGGGGTCGAGCGCGGCGATGCTTTTGGCATACTGGAAGTGGATGTAGGCGTCGTCCAGCGGCATGATCGGCTGCCCATCGACCGCCCCTGCCAGCACATATGCCAGCAGTACGATCAGCGCCAGCAGCCCGCACAATCCCGCCATAAAAAGTGAGCGTCTACGCGAGACGCTCACTTGATGTTGCAGCACGGCTTGCAAGTTAACGAGAGTAGCCATGAGCGAACGTGTCGATCATCAAACGCACGTCATCGCCGAGGGGGTAGAGGATCGGGCAGGTCGCGCCGTACTCGACATATTCGCGGACTTTGGCGCGGACTTCTTCCGGCGTCCCCGACGCGGTGATCATCTGTACCACATCATCCGGCACGAGCCGCATCGCCTGTTCGATCTGTTCTTCGGTCGCGGGCCATGTGAGCACCTGCGCGATTTCGTCGAGCAGTTCTTGGCTGACACCGCTGGCTTTCATGATGTGCGGTTGCTGTCCGAGGTACTGTGTGACCAGCTTGCGCGCACCGTCGAGCGCCTTCGCCCGATCACTATCGACCGAGCACACGACCAACTGCGGGCGGTCGATGTCGTCGAGGCGGCGACCGGCTTTCTTCGCGCCGATCTCCAACTGGTCGAGCGCTCCCTGATTGTACTTCGGCGCAACCAGATAATTCAGCACTGCGCCATCGGCGATTTCCCCGGTCAGCGCCATCATCTGGGGACCGGTCGCCCCAATGTAGATCGGCACGTTGCGCGGTTCTTTGCGCCCATGCA
Organism: Anaerolinea sp.; assembly: GCA_014879865.1. GTDB lineage: Bacteria > Chloroflexota > Anaerolineae > Aggregatilineales > Phototrophicaceae > Flexifilum. The sequence goes on along the minus strand of JACSRG010000494.1, from coordinate 8,249 downwards.
CCACGTCGAGTTCGACATCGGTTAAGTTGACGAATTCGCCGTGAAAGGTCACGCGCTTGCGCGCCAGCAAATCACGCACCGTGACGACGACTTCACGCATCGCCAGCAGCGGTTTCGTCCGGTTGATGCCAACCTTCTGCGCCAGCGGATCCCACCACGCGCCGATGCCGAGGATGATGCGATCTTGCGCCAAGTCGTCCAGCGTGAGGAACGTCGCCGCGATGACTGCCGGGTTGCGCGTCCAGTTGTTGATCACGCCGGACGCGATCTTGATGCGGCTGGTGGTCGCCGCGAACGCCGCCATCGGGACGACGGCATCACGGACGAGACGACTTTCGGCTTGCCAGACCGCCTCGAACCCACGCGACTCGGCATACTGCACATACTTAATCGCATCTTGCAGCGGATGTGCGTCCTGTAAATATAGTGCTACGCGATCTGCCATGACCTTATCCCTCTATGAAATTAACTACCTGTCGTGAGCGACTTCGTCACTCCGCTCAGTCGATAATATTGTTCCAGATCGGCGGGCGTATCAATGTCGAGCATCAACCGTTCCGACCGGTACACGGTGACGTTCGCGCCGATCTCTTCCGCCGCTTGGATATGCCGTCCGAAACTGCCGGGACCATAGGTATACGGGATCAGACCCGGCGGACGAATGAGCAGCGCATTCGTGCCATCCTCGTGCGAATCGGTCGCAATCACCATACTGTGATCGTCCATCCCCAGTCCGATCAGTGCCGTCACGTCTTCCGCCGCGACCAGCGGCAGGTCAGCGGGCAAAATCAGCACCGCTTCGCTGCGCCAGCCCTTGACGACCTGCGTCGCCCGCATCAGCGCCATGTTGAGTTCAAGGTTGCCGCTCTCTTGCACGGTGTTCACGCCAAGATCACGGGCGATGCTCATCACGCGGGTATCGCGGCTGATGACAAGCGTCCCGGCAATCGCGGGGACGGACTTAACGACGGTCACGACCCGGCGAAATAACGTTTCGGCGAGCTGTTCGCGTTCCTGCGGCGAAAGGACATTCGCCAACCGGCTTTTCGCCCGGCTGAGCGGCTTAACCGGAATTATTGCCCAAATGCTCATGATGTCTTCCTCAATGCCCATTCAAGAATCCGGCGCGCGAGCACCGCCCGGTCGTGTTCCGACTGCATCACCGTATCCATTTGCGTCGTCTCCACCTCCGTGATGACAACCTCCGTATCCCGCTGGTCATACACAAACCCGTTGATCACAGCGCCGTAGACAGCGGCGACGGTCGGCGGTGATACTGTATAACCTAATTCTGCCATAAGTTTTGCTGCTGGACCCTTGATCGCTTTCCCCCCAACAATGGGGCTAACGGCAATACGCGGGACAGCTCTCGCCAGCAGCAGATCACGCATTCCGGGCAGCGAGAGAATCGGACAAATGGACAGCCAAGGGTTCGAAGGCGCGATCAGGATGAGGTCAGCGGCGGCAATCGCAGCCTGTGCTTCAACGCTGACGGCTGCCATGTCAATACCCCCATAACGGATCGCCTTGACCGTCGGCTGCCAGCGGTAGCGCACAAAATAAGTTTGAAATTCAAGCTCCCCATATTCTACAGTATCCAGCATTGTAGATACAGGCGCATCGGTCATTGGCAGCAGACGCACGCGCACACCGAGCGCGGCTGCCAGTCGTGCGGTGATGTTAGTGAGCCTTTCGCCACCGTGAATCATCGTCGTGCGGAGCACATGCGTGGCGAGGTCTTGATCCCCAAGCCGGAACCATGCATCCTCGCCATAACCGCGCAGTGCATCCAGCATCGTGGTCGTGTCTCCGGCGCGCCCCCACCCATTCACCTTATCGACCACGCCTGCCAGCGTGTACATGACCGTATCAAGGTCGGGGCAGATGCGCAGCCCGTAATGCCAGAAATCATCACCCGTGTTGACGATGACCGTCAGGTTTTCGGGCGGCAGGGTTTGCGTCAATCCGTGCGCCAGCTTCGCGCCACCCACGCCCCCCACCAGTACGACCACTTGAGGTTCGCCGTTTAGCGCCACATGACCCTCGTTTCGAGCGGTTGGCGAGTTTTGACTTTCGTTTCGGCAGGGTAACCGACCGTGATCAGCGCTTGCGGCTCCCAGTCGGCGGGCAGGTCGAGCGCGGCGCGCACTACCTGCGGGCAGAACAGCGGCGCGCACATCCAGCACGCTCCAAGCCCCAGATCATGTGCCGCCAGCAGCAGATTTTGCCCCGCCATAGCGGTACTCTGGACAGCCATCACATATTCTTTTCCGCTGCGGCGTTGATCGGGGTAGGTATCCATGTCAGCCATCGTCAGGCACAAGGCGACGAGCACAGGCGCGGACGTGATCCGGTGATAGGAGCGCTCCGTGTCCGCCGCGATCACGGCGTGATCGACGCCATCCGCCTCCAGATCGCGGCGCAGTTGATCGCCCATTGCCCGCGCTAACCGCTCTTTCTGCTCAGCAGACTGGATCACGCAGAAGCGCCATGGCTGGCGGTTATGCGCGGAAGGCGACCATACCGCCGCCATCAGCAGGGTTTCGATCACGGTACGGGGAACAGGCTCAAGCGTGTAGCGCCGGATCGAACGGCGGCTGATGATTGTTTCCAGCAGCGCAGATTGCGCCATACCAAACCTCTAGCGATACAAGTCCTGCGCCGCCGGGCGGTTGAGCTGCACCGCGCGTCCATCCAGCGGCGGGTAGGTCAAACCGCGCACGAGCACCACCGGCAAACCCTCCGCGCCTTCGCCTGTCAGCAGCCCTGCCGCCGATGCGACCATGTCGGCGTATGCCTGTATACTTATCTTAAGAATACGCCCAAATAGATCAGGATGTCCACGCAGATCAATTAAGGCGGGCAGCCCGGCGACGCCAATGGCGACATTGACGTTGCCCAACCGGAACGGACGCCCATGTGAGTCGCTGATGACAATGCCGACGGCTAGCCCCGTTGCATCCATAAGTCGTTGGCGCAGTTCAACCGCCGAGCGGTCGGGATCGACGGGCAGCAGGAGCACGCGCTCGTCCCCGCCTTCGAGGTTGGACTGGTCGATCCCGGCATTCGCCGAAACAAAGCCCAAGCGATGCTCGACCACCAGCACATTCGGCGCGACGCGCGAAACCCCGGTGCTTTCGCGCAGCACCAGTTCGACGATGCGCGGGTCTTTGCCCGTTTGCGCCGCCAGTTCATGCGCGCGCGCCCCCGGCGTCACCCCGGCAAGGGCAACGATGCGCCCTTCCGCCTTCGAGACGATCTTCGAGGTGACGACAAGCACGTCGCCCGCCTCTAACGTTAATTCCGCAGCCTTCAAAGCATCCAGCAGCACGCGCGCGAGATCATCCCCCGGTTGAATCAGGGGGATACCCGGCAGCGCGATCAGCCGTAGTTCTGCCAACGTCTAGAAACCTGTGATGCGAATACCCGCACCCTTGACGCCATATTTCCGGTTGATGTATAGCAGCACGGGCGTCAGCGCCTCGGCGGCGACTGCATTCACGAGCGGACCAGCGTCGATCCCGCGCATCCCCGCCGCTTCGACCAGCTTGATCACGTCGGCTTTGGCTTCGTCATCATCACTGCACACCAGCACATCGCATTCGACATGCCGGTTCGGGTCTTTCAGCTTCTCGGCGCTCACGTTCTGGAATGCGGACACGAGCCGCACCCCCTCGCCAAGCAGTTCGCGCGCTTCAAGCGCAGCGGCAGTCCCCTGCGGCACATGCACATGGGTCACTTTCGGCGGCTGGATCGGCACGGTCACATCGACGACGATTTTGCCCGCGAGCTGTTCGCGGACGCTAACGAGCGTATCGTGTTGAGCCGAATACGGCACACTGACGACCACGACGTTCGCTTCGGCTGCTGCCGCCGCGTTATCCTTGCCGACAAGGTAATCTCCGCCAAGCTGTTCGTTGAGTTCCTTTGCGCGCTGCACCGCTTTTTCAGCATCGCGCGATCCGATGATCACACGGTAGCCGTTGAGCGCCCAACGCATCGCCAAGCCGGAACCTTCTTTGCCAGTGCCACCCAGAACCGCGATGCTCATCAGAATCGGGTCATTATCGGTCATGTTATCTCCTCGCATACGCCGCGTAGCGTTCCCAAACACCCGGTGCGATTGTCAATGCTTCCCGCGCAATCGCGCGTTCGTCGAGCGTGATCAACTGGCGATCACGCATGAGTATACGACCATCTACGATGGTTGTCGTCACCATCGAACTCTCAAAACCAAACAGGATGTGCCAAGGCATGTTTCCAATGGTTAGGGGGGTAAACGGATGGTAATCGACGAAGATCATATCCGCGCGCGCACCTTCGATCAACTGTCCGATGGAATAGTTCGGAAAGAACGTTTCAACCAGACGCGCATTGTTGACGACCGCCGCCTGCCAGATTGTCCCGCCGTTTGCCTGACGCGGATCGCGCGAGACGACCTTATGCAGCAGATACGCCGCTTTCCAATCTTCCCACATCGCGTTGCTGAAGCCATCGTTGCCGAGGCACAACTTGATCTCTTCGCCAACCATCGTATCCCACGCCATTGCGCCGACTGCATTATTCATGTTCGAACGCGGCTGATGCGTGACCCACGTCCCGGTCTCACGCAATAACTGGCGTTCCGATTCGTGCGTGTGGACGCAGTGCGCAGTAATTGTGCGCTCCCCCAACATGCCGAAATCGTGCAACCGGTGCACAACACGCTTTCCGGCTTTGGTCAGGCTGTCGAGTTCATCTGCTTCATGTTCGGCGACGTGAACGTGAAAACCGCCGCGCACGTTGGCGTCGGCGCACACGCGCAGCGTTTCATCGCTCAAAGTCAAACTGGCATGCAAACCAAATGTCCCGCGCACCCGTTCGCGCTCTGACTGCATGAAGCGGATGTTTTCGGCGATCCCGGCTTCGGCTTTCTCGCGTCCATCGCGATCCGTCACCTCATAGCACAGCACTGCCCGCAAACCGGCTTGATCGACCGCATCGGCGATCCAGTCAAGGCTGCCATCAATGCAGTTCGGGCTGGCATGATGGTCGATCAGCGTCGTCGTGCCATGCTTGATCGCATCGACAAGGCACACCAGCGCGCTCATCCGCACCGCGTCCTGATCGAGCGCTTTGTCAAGATTCCACCACAGGCGTGACAGGATTTCGGGGAAGTCGCGCGGGGGATCGCCGGGAATTGCCATTCCCCGTGCATATGCGCCGTAAAAATGGGTATGCGCGCAGATATTCCCCGGCATGACATACTGCCCGCGCGCATCGATCCGTTCCGCTGTCGGGTAGCGCTCCGCGAGGTCACTGGCACGTCCAATTGCCTGAATCACACCATCGGCGGTGACCAGCGCGTGATCTTCCAAAATCTCGTTTGGGGTAACAATCTTTCCGTTCGTAATGAGCATCATGTTTGTTTATTCTCCCGGCGGCACGCTGATCGTCACCGCCCCGCCGTTCTGGGCGATCTGGTTGAAGATCGCCTGCAAAATCTCATCTTGGTTGGCGTTCGCGTCCATGAAATACGCGCCGCTCATTTGCCCGGTCGATGCAATCACGCTTGCGCCGTTTTCGCACAGAATTTTCAGACCGGGCGCAAAGGGATCGCTCTTGACCTCTGCCGCCCACAGCCGCACCGGACTCACGCCCCGTTCGCGGAGCGCATAGTAGATGCGATCCACGAAGAAATCGTCGGCGCTGTACAGGTCGGCTATCGTCAAAGCGTGGACAAAACGATCCCACGTCGTAAATATGAAGCTAATCGGACGGCGGGTTGGGTTGGTGACCGGCGGAAATTTCGCCTCCAAGTCTCCGAGCGCCACCCGATAATAGACGGCATTGGCACGTGGATGATCCGCGTCCGGGATCAAATCCTTACGATATGCCAGCTCCAAGCCTTTTACCGGCGCGTAGTAGGCAATGGATTTACTCTGCTCCCCGAAGACCTTGCCGCTGAGAAAGAAGGCGAGATACTCGGCTTGTATGCCGCGCGGCATTTCTGCCTGCGGGATACGATACCAATGTGCGTCCCGTGCAAATGCCAAATCGCGTTTCGACTTGATAACGCCCACCAGCACACGGTCTTCGGGGAACATAGCCTAGGCGAACGAGCCCTCCTGCACCCGTAGTGCAGTCAGCCGAGCGTCGATCTCCTGAACCATCGCCTGATGGCTTTCCCACCAAGCCGGATCGCGCTGTGCGTCCAATTCCTGCACCGTCTTGCCCTGCTGTTCGACCCACGTGTAATACTTCAGGTTGTGCCAGCGCTGGCGCGCTTCGGGCGTGCCGAGCTGCACCCAATCCGTGCGCATGGCGTGGTAAATACCCTCGACGCGCCCGACCGCCGCCGCTTCGTCGAGCTTGCCGTAGGTCGCCGCCATATCCGCCATGACCGAGTGATAGCGATCCAGCGCGTCGGTCGCAATCGTGACGATCAGGTCGCCTTTGCCATAGCCGAAGGTCTTGGCGGTTTTGATCGCGCCGAGGATATTGCAAATGCTGCTGATGCCGAACAGACTGCCAAGCTTCTCCACGAGTGCCGCGTCGATGCCGTAACGCTTGACCAGCGTCGCGCGCCCGGTCTCCTCGGCGAACAACTGCAAGCCCTTCTTGGATTCGATGTCGTCGATGCACATAATCGCGTCCATGTTGAGGACGTTGTGAATCCACGTCACGTGCTTGTCGCCGATCCCCTGAATATCATGCGAGCCATAGCCGTTGTTGAATAGGGTCGGGCACTGGATCGGCTCCAAGCCGACGATCTTATGATCGCTCCACACCTGCTTCAGCCGATCCCCGGCGGCAATCGTCCCCGCGCTGCCCATCGCCGAAACGAACGCGGACACCTTGCCGCGCCCGATGCCCTTTTGCTGAAGTTCCGCCGCCAGTTCAAGGATCGTGTTGCCGGTGACGTGGTAGTGGAAACGATAATTCCCCATCACTTCGAACTGGTTGAGGATGCGCACGTTCGGGTCACGGCGCAGGCGATGCGTCTCGTCGTAGATCTCTTTGACGTTGCTTTCCGAACCGACCGTCTTGTTGACGGTCGCGCCGTAGCTCTCGATGCGCTCAAAGCGTTCGCGGCTCATGCCTTCGGGCAGCACGACGATGCTCTTGCAGCCCATCCGACCGCCGACCCACGCGCCGCCGATGCCGTAATTGCCGGTCGAGGGCCACACCAGCGTATGCGTCGCCGGGTCAACCTCGCCGAACAATTCTTTTTCGAGCAGCACCGAATACGCCGCACCGACTTTGTGACTCCCGGACGGGAATTCTTTGCCGTACAGCACGACGATTTCCGCATCGATCCCGGTCAGCTCCTTGGGCAGCACGACATGGTAAACGTCGTTATGTTCGTCGCGCCATGTGATGTTGAACAGGTTGATCGGGTCAAGCGGATTCGCATATTTCGCGGCTAACGCCTTCTGGCGGATGTGCGGCGCGATTTTCTGCGGATGCAGCATTTCTTCAAACAGAGGTCCGGTGATCATCGTCTTTCCAATCGTATGGATGTATTCATTCTTCGTCAGAAAGTAAGCGCTGCTCGAGAGCGCGCATTTCGTTGTACAGTTCGTCGCGCTGCCGCGCTAAGTCACGGTAGCGGCTGTGGTCTTCCGGCGACATGCGGTCGCTACGACCGTCGTGTGCCATCAGCAGCGCGTCGATTTGCTCGTCAAGTTCTTCGTACCGCAAGACGATCCGCTGGTAGATCTCGACCTGCTGGCGGACATCGCCCTCGTTCTCGCTCATGCTTCGGTCTCCGGGTGCTCACGGATGTGCTGTGGCGCAGTCAATGGCTGGTCATCAGCGAATCCGCGCCGCGATGCGACGACATAGAGGGGTCGATTGCGCGCCTCGTCGTACACGCGCGCAAGGTATTGTCCGAGGATGAACAGGAAGAACAGTTGAAACGAGCTGAGGAAAAGCAGCAGCGCAATCGTGCTCGCCTGCCCGCCGAGGAATTCCGTACCCAATGTGACGCGCAGGAAAGCAATGACCGGGATCGCCAGCAGCGACAGCACGCCGAGCACAAGGCTGACGTAAACCATCACTTGCAGCGGGAAATACGAGAAGCCGGTGACAGCGTCCATCGCGAACCGGAGCATCTTGCGCAGCGGATACTTGGTTTCACCCGAATGGCGCGGGTCGCGGATGTAGTTGACGCCGGTCTGCTTGAAGCCGACCCAGCTCGTCATGCCGCGAATAAAGCGGTTATGTTCGCGCATCTGCTTCATCACGTCCACCACGCGCCGATCCAT
>JACSRG010000866.1 GCA_014879865.1 Anaerolinea sp. | reverse complement strand
GCGCAGCGCTGTCAGGTGTGCAGCGCAGTTCAGCCACACGTCGAACAGCTTGTCCGCGCCTGTCGGCATCACGGCGGCAGGCTGCCATCCGGCTTGATATTCTGGCTGGCGCAGCAAGCGAGTGATAGCGGTGCGGGCGTTGTCCGCCCATGCCGCGTGCCACCTTTGCATGAGCGGTGTGCTTTCTCCCCTCCTCGAATTCGGGGTGGGGTCTGAATCGGGCGGCACAAGCGCGGCGATCTCTCCGCCCGCGAACGCCTTTAATGCCTTGCGGATCGCCGTTGAATCGTACTCGCGGAACAGTGCCAGCGCCGCCGAATCGTCGGTCGGCAGCAGCCGCAGCACATCATCAACAGCATCGTCGAGTAGAATCGCCGCTTCAGTTTCGTCCAGCACCTCGAAACCGGGATCGACATTCGCTTCCGCCGCATTCGCCCGCAGAATCGAAGCACACAGCGCGTGGATCGTGTCGATGCGGGCGCTGCCGAGCGCGCTCATGCGCCCCGCCCACACCCGCTGTGACTCGGCATCCGCTGCGTTCGCCAGCGCGGTTTGCACCGCCTGACGCACACGGTCGCGCATTTCCTGCGCCGCCTTCTGCGTGAACGTGATCGCCACCAGCGCATTCAGCGACCAATCCGGATGCTCGTGCAGCAGCTTGAGGTAACGCTCCACCAGCACGCGCGTTTTGCCGCTGCCCGCCCCCGCCATGACGATCAGGTTGCGGTCGTGCGTGTTGATCGCCAAGCCCTGCGCCCGCGTCGCGTTAAACACCATCTGCCGCCCCCTTGTTCTGAGCGGTCATCGCCACGCGGCAGAACTGCGCGTAATCGCACACACGGGCACATTTACCCTCGTCCATGCCGTTCGCGTGCGCGTCGAACTGCCCACGCCGCGCCGACTCCAGCATCCGCCGCAGGTGATCTTTCCCCTGCTCGATGACCGGATCATCCGGCGTGAGTACACCGCTCGTCTTGCGGTTACTCAAATGCCAGAACACGCCCGCCTCAGGTGTCAGCCCGTCCAACAGCGACTCAGCCGCCGCCAGATACACGAGCATCTGGAAATTACGCCCCTCCTCGATTTCGGTGGTCGGGATTTCCGTGCCGCCGCTCTTGTAGTCGATGATCACGGCGCGGTCGCCGCTGCGATCAATCCGGTCGATGATGCCCGTCAAGCGCAGACGTTCCCCGCCGAGATCGAGTGTCGCTCCATCGGGGAAACGCGCCTCCTGTCGGTACGGCGTACGTTCGCCAGAGAAGACTTTCGCTAGCGGGCTGTCGCCGGAAAAATCCATCTCGATCAGCAGGCGCAGCCGCCGCAGCAAAATCGCCTGTTCTTCGCTCCACAGCGCCGACGGTCGGAAGCGCAGATTGCGCGGCGCAGTGCGCAGCACATCGGCGGCGATCTCGTCCATGATCGCCCGCGCCCGTTCCGCGTTCGGCGGCGTGATCGTCAGCCCTTCCGCGCCGATCTGCCCGTAGGTCTTTTCAAGGATTTCGTGCTGGAGCACACCAAGCTGACGCGCGTCCATACCTTCTTCTGGCGTTTCGAGCGCCTCCAAGCGCAGCAGCCGCCGCGTGAAAAACTTGAAACCGCACACGCCGTATTCGCCTAACTGTGTCGCGCTCCAACGGTGATGCGGCGACAACCACGCGCCGATCTGCCCGACCAGCGTTTCATCCGCCAACCGACCCGTGTAGCGATCATGCGGCTGGCGTGATAGGCGTCCGAGCTCGATCCGCCGACCGAGTTCGACGCGCGCCCAGAAGTCGCCATGCGCCCATGCCAGCCACGCCCGCAGACCGGGCGCGCCGCTGATTGCCGTCACGCAGGCTTCACCGCGCGTGGCGACATCGTCGGGCGCGATCACCGCCCCGATGCGCACCTGTTCCGGCTTAACCGCCGGGAAGACGGCGCGCACCGCGCGGTACAGGTGACTTTCCGCCCACACTTCGCCGTTCTTGTAGCAGGGACGCGACAGCGTGAGCGACTCCCGCGCCAAGCCGATCAATTCGTAGAATAAGCCCTCGTCGTCGGCGCGCTCGGCTTGCGTCGGCAGTTCGACGCCGTTCGCCTGCAAGCGCGCCCGTTCGCTGTCCAGCAGCAGCGGGTCTTCCGGCGTCGGCGCGGGGAATACCCCTTCCGCCATGCCGGGGATGAAGACGTGATCGTGCGGCAGCCCGCGCGCATCCGACACCGAGGTGATCAGCACCCGCCCATCGCGCACCTTGCCCCGTTGATACGCCGCGCCTTCGACGGCGATGCGCACATCGCGCAGAAATACATCAGAGGTATAACCGCCGTGCAGCTTCAACGCGCTGAACAGCGATGCTGCGGAGAGCAAGCCGCGCAGAAGCGCCTTAAACTCGCTCAACGCGGCGAGATCGCGCTCCATCAGCGGCGTGAAACGCGCATCGGGGATGCGGCGAATCGCGTCGGGAAGATTGAGCGTGTACTCCGGCACACCCGGCGGTTCGTCTTCGTCGGGATCGGGCGCATCGTGACCGATCAGGGCTTCCAGCCATTCGACATAGGTCTGCGC
>JACSRG010000382.1 GCA_014879865.1 Anaerolinea sp. | reverse complement strand
ATCAACGCGCTGGCGGCGGAGTTCAACACCATGTCCCAAGCGCTCGCCGAAGCGGAGTCCTTGCGTCAGCGCATGGCAGCAGACGTGGCGCACGAACTCCGCACTCCGGTCAGCGTGCTGCGCGGACACCTCGAAGCCATGCTCGACGGCGTGTACCCGCTCGACAGCGCACATGTCGCCGTTGCCCATGATCAGACGATCCATCTGGCACGCTTGGTCGAAGATTTGCGCGTGCTGACGCTGGCAGAGGCGAAACGTCTGCCGCTCGAACGGGCGCAGATCGACCCGGCGGCACTGGCGAGTCAGCTTCTCGACGCCTTCGAGCCGCTCATCATCGACGGCGAAATCCACCTGATCCGCGCGATTGCGCCTGATCTGCCCCCGATTTATGCCGATGTGACGCGCATCCGTCAGGTGATCTCCAACCTGTTGACCAATGCGGTACGCCATACGCCAGAGGGTGGTGAAATCGCCGTCAGCGTGAAGCGTGAGAGTCATTCGGTGTGCTTCAGCGTGGCGAATACCGGGAGTCAACTGAGCGACACGGAGGCGGCGCGGGTGTTTCAACCGTTCTGGCGGGCGAATGCTGCCCGCGAGCGCGACAGCGGCGGCAGCGGCTTAGGGCTGGCGATTAGCCGGGAGATTGTCGCCCTGCACGGCGGATCGCTGTCCGTCGAAACCGGCAGTAACCGCGTGACCTTCGCGTTCACGCTGCCGGTGGGCGCATTTAAGCCAGATTTAAGGGAACGTTGAGTGCGGGTTTAAACAAGGATGTGCTCAATCGCGTATCGTAGAGGCAGTTACGACGATACTGTGGAGATGTCCTCATGGCGAATCCAGACCGCACCCGAAAACTCTTGGTAAGAAGCGCGCTCGTCACCAGCGCGACAATCGCGACCTTTGTCGGCGCGCAAAACTTAGCAATGCTGGATGCGACCCGCTTAGAAGCGATGTTCACCCCGACACCTGTCCCCGTGGTACATGCCGCCCCCGATCTCGTCATCCAGCAGGCAGCGCCGAGCATCATCATTCTGCGCCGAGCGGGTCAGACGGGTGATGTGGCGGTGAATCCGGCTGCCAGCCTTCCGGTTGTGATCCAGCCGCCCGCTCCGGCGGAAGTCGCCGCGCCTGCCCCGGTGATTGTGCAGCAACCCATCATTCAATCCAGCCGTTCCAGCCGTTGAAGCGCCTGTTTCATCTCGAATGGCGGGCAATGGGGTGCGAAGTTTCCATCCAGCTTGAAACCGAAGGCGACGGTCACGCGATCTTGGGTGCCATTCCTGCTCAAGTGGAAAGCCTCGAAGCGCGGTTGTCACGTTTCCGCCCGCAAAGTGAACTCATGGAGTTCAACGCACGCGCCGGGGAATGGGTGACGGTCAGCGACGTGCTGTACGCCAACTTGAGCGCTGCCAAGCACGCCGCACGCCTGACCGACGGCGCGTTTAACCCGCTGGTACTGCCCGCATTGATCGCCAGCGGTTATGACCGGACATTCGCAGCGCTGACGGCACTGGAGACGCATCGCCCGATTCCTGCGGCCGATTGGCATGGGATCGAATTGCGTTCGCAACCGCGCGAAGTCCGCATTCCGCCGGGCAGTGGCGTCGATCTCGGCGGGAGTGCCAAAGGGTGGACAGCGGAGCGCATCGCGGACGATCTCGCTGCCTCTGGCGCGTGTCTGGTGAACTTTGGCGGCGATCTGGTCGCACGCGGCGCGCCGCACGATCAACCCGGTTGGCAGGTGACTATCGTCGATCCGTTCAGCTCCGCGCCGCTCGGCAGTCTGTGGTTGTGTGATGCCAGCCTCGTCAGCAGCGGCGTGGATTTCCGCCGTTGGATGGCAAAAGACGGCTCAGCGCACCATCACATCATCGACCCGCACACCGGACGTTCCGTCGAAACCAACGTGCTGACAGTCACCGTTCATCATCCGAGTGCCGTCACTGCTGAAGCCTACGCCAAAGCAGTGCTGCTGCGCGGCGCTGACGAGGGCTTGCATTGGCTCGATACCCGCTGGGATGCGTCCGGGCTGGTTGTCCGTCAGGACAGCGCGGTACTCGCTACCCCGCTGTTCTCGTCTCGATTTTTGTCTCACTCTGAACAAAGGATTGCTCTATGAAACGTTTATCCCTCTTCGCCTTGATCCTGCTCGCGCTGAGTTTGTCGGCGGCGCTGCCCGCGCTGGCACAATCCGACGCTAACCTGATCATCCTCAACGATGCCAGTCCGGCGATTGATGTTGTCGTCACGCTGCCTGCCGACACCACCGGCACGATTGCGCTGGAATTTAGCGGGGCGCTGGTGCGCTTGACTGACGCAAGCGGCGCAGTTGTGTTCTCTGCCGCCGATGTACGCCTGCACGCGCTCGAACTGAATATCGCGCCGAACAGCGGATCGCATACGCTCACGGTCGAACGCCTCCCCGGTACTGCCGAAGCCGTCGTCCGGGTGTCATCGCTGCCCGAACTAACCCTCTACGGCGCTGCCGAACTTGTCTCCGGTCTGACAGTCGCGTCGAACCAAGAAGTCTCGCTGCCGCTGAACCCA
>JACSRG010000197.1 GCA_014879865.1 Anaerolinea sp. | reverse complement strand
GTCGCCGTGTCCGCCTTTAGCCTCTACAACTATTATTTCGTGCCGAGCTACTACAAATCCCCGGACTGGCGCGCGCTGGCGACGTATCTGGCGCAGCGCGTTCAACCGGACGATCTGGTTATTCAAGGCGCAGCGGATGAAGCTTTCACGTTTTACGCTCGTGAGTACGACGTTCCCGGTGACTTGATCTACTTGCCCGCGAATCCACGCCAGTCCGCCGAGGAGATCACCGCTGTGCTTTCTGCGCAGACAGCCGCCCATCGCTCGACGTGGTATACAGTCAATCCACCGCCGCACTGGACAAATCGCATGGTGGCACTGGACTGGCTAAACGCGGCGATGCAGCGGGTGCGCCAGACCAGCATACCGACCGTGCCTATCGCTCAGTACATGGCATGGGGTCATAGCACAGCGCGCGAATCTGTGCCGGTCATCTTTAGCGCTGCATCCGGCAGTGCCGTCATCGAGTTAATTGGATTCGAAGTCTGGCAAGAACCGGACGATCAGCTTACGCTGTGGCTGTACTGGCATCCGCTGACATCCAGTGCCGCCGATTACAAGGTCTTCGTCCACTTGATCGGGACGCAGCCACAACCAGCCACCCAAGATGATCAATTCCTGCTCGACGGACTGCCGCTGCCTGCCGATGTTGTACGCGATATCTACAGCTTGCCGCTTGAAAACGTCAGTGCGGGGGAATATCGGTTGATGGTCGGGCTGTATGACCCGCAGACGCAAGCGCGGTTGACGGCTCAAGCCAGCGACAGCGTCACGCTGCAAACGATCACCTTGCCCTAATAAAACGGACGCCGTGCTGACGGCGTCCGTTGAACTGGATGCGAACGGGGCTCAGCCCATCTCGTCGAGGCGTTTCTGCCATTTCTCAACAAGACGGTTGTAGACAGCTTCGGTGAGCTTGCCAGTCGCCAACTGCATATCGAGCGAGTCGATCAGCGCTTGGATTTCCTCTTTGGTCTGCGGGTTTGCCGGTGCAGGCGCGGCGGGCGGTTGAGCTGCCGGTTGTGGCTGCTGCTGCGTCAGCGATCCCATCAGCGCGCCCATCTGCTGCCCCAAGCCCAAGCCCAACCCGGCGCTTGCCAGCGTTCCACCCGCGCCCTGATTCCGCGCCGCGTCGGACGCGATCCCGAAACGGCGCTCGTTTGCGTAGCGCTCGTAGGCTTCCGCCGTGACATAGTTGCGGATTTCGTCGAGCGTCACATCTTCCTTCGCGCGGAATGGATTCGCCTCAAACGCCTTGATGCGCATACCAAGCGCCGCGAACTTCTCGTTGAGCCGCGCCAGCATCGCGCCTTCCAGATCATTCAGCAGGCGGTTGGCATCGGGGATGCTCTGCGCACCGGACGAGGCAAGCAGCGCGCTGATCTCGCCCAGCAGCATGGTCTGGATGCGATCCTTGATGTCGTTCAGGCGAAGCTGCGCCCGTCCGACCGCGTACTGTTTGACGAAGCGAATAGGATCATCGATCCCGATATCGATCACGCCGTAGGATTGCAGCAGCACGACGCCCAAGCCGCGCCCCGGCGTTTCCATGATAATCGGCGGGTTAGTGCCCCACCCCACCTGCGGCAGGTCTTTCAAGTTGACAAAGTACAGGTCGGCGGTGAATGGGTTGCGTCCGCTCGTCGCCAGCCCGATCAAGCCCGACAAAATCGGCAGGTTCGCTGTCGAGAGCGTGTGCCGCCCCGGACCAAGCGCGTCGAGGACTTCACCGCCACGCACGAAAACCGCCGCTTGGCTCTCGTTGACTATCACCTGCGACCCCATGCGCCAGTCTCCACCACCCTGCTGGGGTTCGCGGTAAGCCAGCTCATCCGTACCGACGTTGACATGATCGATGACATCAATGATACGCGCCATGAATTTGCTCCTTTATGCCGACAAGTCTTTGTTAAGATTGGTCAGGACATCCTCACGCAAATTGAATGCCTGATTGGCTTCTACGGCGAGCGCATCCAGCGCATTGATCGCCGCATTGATGCCATCGACGCCTTCCGCCGTTTCGAGTGCGCTCAGCGCCTCGTCAAAGCGATCCGCGTAGCGCGTTTGCGCCTCGTCAAAGCTGTAGATGCGTTCCAACGCCTCGGCATCCACCGTGATCGCTTCCATGAAGCCCGAATAACCGGGAGCAGCGGCTTTGACACGGTCGTGATACGTCTGCATTTTCGTTTTGACGCTGGTGGTCTTGCTCATATAGCTCAACCCGCCGTTGTCGAGCAGCCGCTTCTCGACCTGCGTCAGTCGTTGAATCCGCTGCGCGATCAGATCGGCGATGTAGTCACGCAGCATCCGGTCGGCGGTGCGGCGATGTGCCCGATCCAGATACCCGCGAAAGCCGGGAATCCGTTCCAGAAGCCGCTCAAACGACCCGCGCTGATTCATGATTTGCTGGTACAAGTCTGACATGGAATGCTCCTTTTCTCCTTACGCATTGTACGGAGTTTGGGGGACAGGGTGTCCCCCGAAAATTAGGACAGAAAGTACTCTGTACCGCAGTACTTACACTTGACCACGCCTTTGCCCACGAGGCTGATCTCGCCGCCGCAGTTCTTGCACTTGTCAAGCTGGCGCAGATTGCTGGCTTCCGCCGAGTACAGCACGCCCTCGTCCCAGTTGACATAACCGCTGAAGACCTGCAAGCCCACAAGCTGATGCACCAAGTTCTTGACCTGATCGGCGCTCACGCTCATCTCAATCGCCAAATCGGGCACGGCGACCTGTCCCCGGCTTTTCACGATGTCGAGCAGTTGGCGCTGCTTCTGCATCGCCGACTCGGTCACGGCTTCCTGACCGCCCTTGACGAACAGGTACAGCCCGAAGCCGACCAGCAGCGCCACCGGGATGAACGCCAGCCCTGCCCCGACCAGCGCGCCGCCCGAAGTCATTGCGCCGCTCGACACCTGCGAACCGATCCACAGCCCCGCGATCAGTGCCACACCCAACCCGACCACACTTAAGATGATTCCGATTAACCGGCTGCTATTCATGCCTGTCGTCTCCTATCAACCGAAGCCCCGGCTGCCACCGCCGCTGCCGCCGCCACCGCTAAACCCGCCGCCGCTCCAACTTCTGCCGCCGCTGCTCCAACTGCCGCTGCCGCCGGAGCTTGTTTGCTGCGGACGGCTGGTCATCGCCCGTGACGCCGAATCGACCATCGACGTGAGACCGGACGAGATCGACTCCAACCCTTGCGACAGATTGCCGGACATCTGGTCGAGCGAGAAACCGCCGCCGCTCGCGTGCGTCAAATCCCCCGGCAGACCGCCCTCGCCCAAGCCGCCCAGACCACGCGTCCCATAGATCGGCGTTCCCGGACGATAGCCGTGTCCCCAAGGTCCGCCCAGATAGGTCGGATAGTACCAAGGCGGGATCGTCGCCGTCGGCACGCGGGTGAAGCGCCGCACCCATTCCTTATCGATCCCGAACGCGACGGCGTAAGGGAGATACGAAGCGAAGCGTTCTGCCGCTGTATCGACACCGCCATAGTTCTCAAGATTGTTCAGATATTCGTAGAATGCTTTCCACTTGGCAGCTTCTTCTGACCCCTTGAGCGTCTTCGCAGGCATTGCATTGCCGAAGGCGAAAGCTGCTGCCGCTGCAATGAACAGACCAATCGGGATGCAGAACATGAACTGCGTCGTGCCTTCGAGGAGCGGCGCAAGGATCACAGTCAGCGCCACTGTCCCGAAAATCAGAATGACGCCTATTGCGCCCCACAAGCCTCGAGTGACGTTGGGTTTGGTTGTAAAGAAACCTTCAGTGACCAGTTCATCGTACAGATCGTTCTGAATCTGCGAAATCGTCGTATAGAAGGTGTTGGTAAGCGACGCCATCGAGCGTTCCATGGACGATCCGCTGAACAATCGATCCATCAACCGCCGCTCATACGGGCGTAGATCGCTGAACGCTTTGTCCGTCCGCTTGAACGTAAACTGACTGGAATTCCCGATGCCGAACAACCCCTGTGTCTGCGTTTCCTCGATGACCAGATAACCGCGCTGCGCCAGATCGACGATGGTAGAGATCACATCGCGCGGGTCAGATCGCTCATCGACCAGCGTGCCAACGACTGCCGGGGGCAGCGACGACGGCGGTTCGGACAAGAAGGTCGGCACAGGTCCGATCTTGGGATCGCGTCCTCGGGTCTGCCACAGCACAAAGAACAGGAGCGGCAGCCCCAAACCGAGCAGCAGCCCGAGCGCGATCACGCCGAGATTGACCAATGGCATGACGTTCTCTTCATAGTCACGGCGGCTGTCGAAGCTCGACTGCCACGCGGGTACGCGCGCATTCGGATCATGCGGATACTGCACGCGGATGCTGAAGCCCTCGTAACCGCCGATCCCGTTGATCGCTGTCGCCGTGACTTCCGTCCCGCTCACGCTGATTTCGCCGCGCGCGCCTTCAGTCTCAATTGGGTCGATGCCTTCGCGCGGGGCAAAGCCGCTCGGCAGATCGACGGTGATTGTGCTGCTGCGAATCGGGTAGCCGTAGTGATCGTCGGGCACCGCGTTCCACCATAATTGATCGCCGCCCTCGTACACCCGCAGCGCGCCGGAGACTTCATAACTGATCACAAATGTCCCGCGTCCATCGGTGATGGGGGATGTGAAGTAGTACGTGATGTCCAGTGCGCCGCCGCTGGTGCGCGCACAGTACGTCCCGGCTTGGTTGAAACAAGCCGCCGTCAGCCGCTGCCCCCGATCTGAGACGCGGACATCGTTAATCCCGTCCATGTTCGTCAACGGGATGTTCGCCGCGCCGAAGCTGTAGCGACCATTGAAGTCGATTACATAGGTCTCGGTCACACGAAATGTGTTGTTCGCGGTGTCAACGTCGTCGATGACGACATCCCAGCGTTCCCAAACAAGCGAGCGGTTGTCTTGCGCCGCAGCCCCACGAACAGCAAGGAGCAGTACAGCCGCTATGAGCGCAATCGTGACAGCCCACCTCTTGTGCATATTGCCTCCTTCGATGAAAATCTCTCTCAATTATGAAGCCGATTCGACGCTAACGCTACCAATAGCATCCGCCATTAGTTACGTGTACTATTCTAGAAGCACCTGTCTAACCCTGAGGAGACACTTGTTTTGAAAATCCGCGTCCTGCTGTTCCTGCTCTTTCTCGTATTCATGACCACTACGGTTACTCTTGCTCAAGATGCCTCCCCCACCCCGGTCACGTATGTTATCCAGCGCGGCGACACGCTTGCGGCAATCGCTGCGCGCTTCGGCATTAGTATGCGCGCGATTATGGACACCAACAACATCGCCAACCCCGAACTGATCTTCGCCGGACAAACGCTGATCATTCCTTCGCCAGCGCCTGAAGCTACAGACACGCTTGCGCCCGGCGTCACGCCGACCACCACCCCGACCGACACTGCAACGCTCGCGCCGACCGCCACCGCGACTGAAACACCCGTTCCAAGCGCCACGCCGACGACCGTCGGCACGGAGTATGTCGTGCAGCGGGGCGATACCCTTGCGCGGATCGCCGCGCGTTTTGGCACGACCGTCACGGCGATTCTGCGCGCGAACAATCTCGCCAATCCTGATGTGATCTACGTAGGACAACGCCTGATAGTTCCAGCAGGCACGGGCAGCGCGTCGCCTACCCCGGCGACCCCGCCCACGCCGGAAGTCACAGAGGAGTTCGCGGCGGCATCCGTCCCGTTTGACTATGGCGTTGAAGTCTTCTTCCCTGACGCCAACATCGACACGGTGGTGCAGCAGGTGAGCGAACTCAGCTTGCACTGGGTACGCGTGAACGTCTACTGGCGCGATCTTGAACAGGTCGAAGGCGAAATCAACGTAACGGCGCTCGACGACATCGTCGATACGCTCGACGCCGCCGGACTCAATATCCTGTTCACCGTTTCGACTTCGCCAACGTGGGCAAGCCGCGACCCGTACAGCCCACCGGATGATTTTTCACTCTTCGGATCGTTCCTCGGCGCACTGGCGGGGCATTATGTGGGCGTCGTCGATGCGTATGAAATCTGGTCAGAGCCGAACACCCGCCGGATGTGGAACAACGCCGCGCATCCCCTGAGCGGCGCGTCGTATGTCGATCTGCTCGCGCAATCCCACGCGGCGGTCAAAGCCGTCGATCCCGCAGCCAGCATCGTCAGCGCCGGGTTGCTGCCGACGCCCGTGACGGATGATAACGCGATCAACGACCGGGAGTATCTGACCAGTATGTATGCGGCAGGACTGCGCGGAGTCAGTGATGCGGTCGGGGTGCGTCCCTTCGGCTTTGCCAACCCGCCCGACGCGTTGTGCTGCGCGCCGACCGACGGCGTACCCACGCATACCGACAACGCCGCCTACTACTTCTTGAACACCATCGGCGATTACCGGACGATCATGACTCAGCATGGCGACGCTACGACGCAGATGTGGATCACCGGCTTCGGTTGGGGCAGCAGTGAGGACACGCTTGCACCCACCGCCGACGAGATCTATGTCACTTATAACAGCTTGGAAGAGCAAAGTCTCTATACGGCAAGCGCCTTCGAGATCGCCGCACAGTTGGGCTTCGTTGGACCGATGTTCATCAGCAATCTGAATGGCTGCGCGGTCGATCAAGCATGTTTCTACAGCCTCACCGCGCCGGATGGCACCCAGCGTCCCGTATACAGCATCGTGCGTATCCTGTTCGCGCCTGCCCAGTAACTAGCCGAGTTCCGCGTCGTCACCCTTCGATGATCCGCGCACGTAGAATGGGTGGCGACGCAGTTCGTAGCTCTCTTGCAGCCCGACCGCCTCGACCTTGCGTATTCGACTGAGGTTGATGGCGCGCACGCGTCCGTTGAGGTTTTCCAATCCGACGAGATAGATTTCATCTTCACCGCTCGTACCGCTGCGTTTCGGACGGATGAAGTAGGTCGAAAACTCGCTCACCTTGACCCGCACGCCATCCCGCCCGCTGTACCACACCTTGATTTCGCGCTGCGCGTACCATGCCTCGGTGATGGTCTGTACATGCGGCGCGTTCAAAGCGTCAAACTTGAAGTCTTGGGTGGCAAACGGGGTTGGCAGGACATGACCGAGCTTGGAAATGGCGGATCCGAGATGCGGCGACTGCTGCGGCGACTCGGAAGCGACCAAGAGCAGCGCCAGCGACTCGTCCATACTCAAGCGAATCGTCGCAAGGTAGTGTTCCCGGTCAACGAAAAAGCGCCCATCGCGCTGGAAGATCGGCACGCCGATTTCCTCAAGCAGCGCCAAGTCACGGTATGCGGTGCGTCGATCCACCCCGCACGCATCGGCGATTTCAACGGCGCGCAGCCCCGAAGTGCTCCGGAACAACAACTGCTCAAGCGCAATTAGGCGTTCAGCTCGATTAGTGAGACGGGTTGCCATACTCTTTTTCCTGCCAGCCGATCAGCATTCACAGGCAGTATAGCATCATGTCAAAAAGTGCGCTGACGTTTCGCGCACCGATGTACTGTCAGCCAAATTGGGCTTGAAAAACCGCGATATAGAGCGGGATCAAGCAGGCGACAGCGAAGAATGCCAAAATCGCCAGCGCAATCGTGATCAGATCCATCGTCGAACCGCCTGTTCGGCGCGGTTGCTGCGGCACATAGTAACCGCTGGTCTGCCCCGTCACGCCCTGAGTCGGGAATGGACGACTGCTGCCCGCCGGAATTGGCGCGCCGACCTGTGGCTGAGCGGCTTGCTGCCGGAACGGCGTTCCCCCCGGCGCGACCGGCGCGAGGTCATAGCGCTGCGTCGGCAGAGCATCCCCGACCTGCAGCGGCGCTTGCGGCGCGGGCGGGATCGTCGGCGTCTGCGGCTGACTCACAATGACCGGTGGGCGCGACGGAATAACCGGAGCAGCGGGAATCGGCGCGCCCTGCTGCATCGTGTTCTCGCGTCCCCGATCCCGATAGCTCATCAGGATATGACCGAGCTGATCCGCCATGCGATAGCGCGCTACCGGGTCTTTGCTCATCGTCTTGAACACGATCTTGGCGAGATTTTCCGGCACGGTCGGGTTGATCTCGGTGACGAGCGGGACGCGCTCGCGGATGTGCGCCAGCGCCAATTCCTGCTGGTTCGTTCCCATATACGGCAGTTTACCGGTCAGCATCTCGAACATGACGATGCCAATCGAATACACATCGGCGGCTGGCGAGGGCTTTTCCCCTTTCGCCTGCTCCGGCGCAAAGTAGTGCGGACTGCCCCACACGACGGCAGCTTTTTCATTTGGCTGCGCGTCACTTAAGGCTTGCGCGATACCGAAATCCGTCACTTTGACCACGTCTTCCCGCGTGACGAGGATGTTCTGCGGTTTCACATCTGCGTGGACGAGCCCCGCGCGATGAGCGAAGCCTATGCCTGAACAAATCTGAATCGCGAGGTTCAGCGCCCGCTCGACGGGGAGCGCACCATCTGTCTTGATGATGCGCTTGAGGTCTTGCCCTTCGATGAACTCCATGACGATGTAGTGCGTCGGACCATCCGAGCCTACATCGTGTACCGTCACGATGTTCGGATGCGCCAAATTGGCGACGCTGCGCGCTTCGTTGCGAAAACGCGCCAAGAATGCCGGGTCATTCGTCAAACTGGGACGCAGAATCTTAACAGCGACCGTACGCCCAAGCGCCTGATCAATCGCCTTGTAAATCACCGCCATGCCGCCCGATCCCTGCTGCGCGACTAAGCGATAGCGTCCATTCAATACCGTTTCGTTCGTCATACGTCCCCCGTTACTGCCGCCTACGGTCGCATCAATGGATCAAACAGGCGGCGGTACTCGATTAGCGCGCTCCGATCCGTCATGCTGGCAATGTAGTCCGCCACGACACGGTGGAGCGAATGATCTTTCAAATCTTGTTGGCATTCCTTGGGCAGTTGGCGCGGATCAGCCACCAGCGTCGTGAAGATTTGTTCAAGAAAGCGTTCCGCGCGTTTCTTCATCCGCACGACGCGGAAGCTGTAGTACATATTCTCGTACAGAAAGCGCTTCAAGTCCTTTGACATTGCGCCTACTTCCGGGCTGTAGCCGACCAGATTCCCCGGCTGTTCCTGTACTTGCAGCACCGACTGCGGGTTGACCTGTTCCAGCCGTGCGGCGGTCGTTTGCAGCACATCATCGACGACCAGACCAACCAATTCGCGGATGAAGGTGTGTCGCGTCGTCTCGTCGAGTGTGCTGCCCTTCCAGCCCAAGCGGTCGCACAACACTCGCCAGATTTCAAGCTGATTCAACTCGTCGGTCGTAAACAAACCGGCATTCAGTCCGTCATCCAGATCATGCGCGTTATAGGCGAGTTCATCGGTTGCATTGGCGATCTGCGCTTCGAGGCTTCCGCGCAGGCGGGGATCGATACCAGCCGCCGCGCTGAGATTATAATCGGTTTCATGCTTGGCTATGCCATACAGAGTATCCCGCGTGAGGTTTAGACCGGGGAAATCCGCGTAGCGCCGCTCTAACTCAGTCACGACACGATAGCTCTGGTGATTGTGGTTGTAGCCGCCGTGATCTTTGAGCAGGACGTTGAGCGTTTCTTCGCCCGCGTGCCCAAATGGTGGATGTCCCAGATCGTGAGCAAGACAGATCGCTTCGACCAAGTCCTCGTTGACGCCGAGCGCGCGTGCAATTGTCCGCCCGATCTGCGCGACTTCCAACGTATGGGTTAACCGGGTGCGATAATAATCACCCTCGTCGTTGACAAAAACCTGTGTCTTGTATTCCAGTCGTCGGAAGGCAGCCGAGTGGATGATCCGATCCCGATCACGCTGAAACGCCGAACGATAAGCTGATTCCGCTTGTGGGTAACAGCG
This sequence comes from Anaerolinea sp., assembly GCA_014879865.1. Taxonomy (GTDB): domain Bacteria; phylum Chloroflexota; class Anaerolineae; order Aggregatilineales; family Phototrophicaceae; genus Flexifilum. Next base: position 4,300 of record JACSRG010000197.1, on the reverse strand, counting down.
TCCCCGATGCGATTTACTCAATGACGCGTATGGGGCAAGCGTATTCGCTTCGTTCTGTTCGATCCGTTCTCGATTGAACAATGCCATGACCACCCCGCATCCTAAAGCTGAATGCTTTATTTTACCGCATCTCGCGTATCCGTAACGAATGAGTTGCAAAATTCATAGTGAAGGTTTAAATTGCGCTAATTGTGACGGGCTACACTATTTTTCCAAACCGTGCCCTCAATTCGCGTTTCAGAACAATCGTAATTCATTTGACACATTCGCGTTATTTTATTCCGCATTCATTCGATTTCGCAGAACTTTGCTTGACAGGACGGGGATTTTATGAAAGATTATTTGGAAGAACTCGATGATCTCGACAAAGCGATTCTGACGGAATTGCAGGAAGACAGCGCGATTAGCAACGTGGAACTAGCGCGGAGGATTTCGCTTTCCCCGCCCGCAGTCCACGCGCGGATCAAGCGGCTTGAGGACTTAGGTTATGTGCGGCAGTACGTCGCGGTGCTGGATCGGGAGAAGGTCGGCTACGACATGCTCTGCCTGATCAACGTGACGCTGCAAATGCACCAGATGGACAACATCAACCTGTTCCGCGAGGCGGTACAGCAAATGCCCGAAGTGCTGGAATGCTACTTCCTCACCGGGGAATTCGACTATCTGCTGAAGGTCGTTGTCCGCAACCGCAAAGAACTTGAGCTGTTCCTGATGGAGAAACTCACGCCCATTCACGGCATCGCCCGAATCGCCACCAGCATCGTTTTGACGGAGATCAAATATACGACGGCATTAGCTTTGGATTGAGGCATGAATAAGCCTATTCTGTCCCTGAGTACAGAGGCTTCCTATCTCAAGCGGTCGGTGATGCGTGACTTGCTCAGCCTCGCCACCGCGCCCGATATTCTGTCGCTGGCGGGCGGTTTGCCTGCCAGTGAGTTTCTTCCCCTTCAGCAGTATCAGCAGTGTCTCAACGATGTCCTCAACCGCGAAGGCAGCCGCGCCATGCAGTACAGCCCGCAGTCTGCCCCGCTCCGCGAGTGGATCGCCGGGTATATGCGTGCACGCGGCGTGGACTGTGACGAGAGTCAGGTGTTTCTCACCAACGGTGCACAGCAGGGCTTGACGATTCTCTCGCGCCTACTGCTTGATCCGGGTGAAACCGCCGTGATCGAGGCGGCGACCTTCACCGGGATTCAGCAGATCACCGCCGGACGTGGCGCGCGCGTTCTCACCGTCCCGACCGATCTGCAAACCGGGGTCGATCTCGACGCGCTGGAAGCCGCCTTCAGTCAGCGACCTCGTTTCGCCGTGATCATCCCCGACTTTCACAACCCGCTCGGCGTCAGCCTGAGCGCGGAGAAACGTCAGCGCATCGCGGAACTCGCGGCGCGCTACGCTGTCCCGGTCATCGAAGATGATCCGTATTCCGCGCTGCGCTTCGAAGGCGATCAGCTTCCGCCGATCAAAGCCTATGATGAAGCCGGTTACGTCTTCTACCTCGGTTCGTTCTCGAAAATGCTCGCGCCGTCCGCCCGGCTTGGCTGGATTGTCGCCCCGTCGGAGCTGATCCCGAAAATCGTCGTTATGCGCGAGTCGATTGACCTCGAATCTTCTATCCTGACGCAGCAGGCGGTCTATGAGTTCGTCTCGCACGGGCTGCTCGAGGCACACTTGACCAACTTTAACCGGGAGAACCGTCAGCGCCGTGATGCGCTGCTGTCTGCGCTGGACGAGCATGTCGGCGGTATCGCGTCGTGGACACAGCCGCAAGGCGGGTTGTTCGTCTGGGTCACGCTGCCCGAAGGCGTGGATACGTGGGCGATGTTCGAGCAAGCCGTCGCCGAGAAAGTCATCTATATTCCCGGCGCGGCATTCACGATTGACGGCACGCAGCGCAACGCCATGCGCCTGAATTTCAGTAATACGCGCCCTGAACTGCTCCGAGAGGCGGTCAGACGCCTCGCCGATGTCATTCATACTCAGTTTGCGTTTGAGAGGTGAACAAATCTGATGGTGAACAATCTCGCAGTTGAACGTCCCATGACCGAGGAAGCTGACTTCCTCAAGATCAACAGCGTCGATCATCTGCATTTCTATGTCGGCAATGCTAAGCATGCCATGTACTACTGGTGGAAGGGGTTCGGCTTCAAGCCGGTCGCTTATTCCGGTCTGGAGACCGGCAATCGCAAATTCGCCTCTTACGTGCTGGAATCCGGCAAGATTCGTATGGTCGTGTCGGCAGCCTACCAACCGACGCATGAGATCGCCGCGCATCACCTGCTGCACGGTGACGGCGTCAAGGTCATAGCGCTGGCGGTCGATGATGTCGAACAGGCATACCGCGAAACGACGGCGCGCGGCGCGGTCGGCGTGTGGACTCCGCGCGAGGAAACCGACGAATTCGGCATCTACCGCACCGCCGCCATCCAGACCTATGGCGAAACGCTGCATGTCTTCGTGGATCGCTCAGATTATCGCGGCGCATTTGCTCCGACGTACAAGCCGCTCGATCTGCCTGCAAACCCAACCGGACTAGCCGCTATCGATCACGTCGTCGGCAACGTCCAGCTAGGCAAGATGAATCACTGGGTCAACTTTTATCATCAGGTGATGGGCTTCCGCCAGTTGATCCACTTTGACGATCAGGACATCAGTACCGAGTACTCCGCGCTCATGTCGAAGGTCATGCAGAACGGCAACGGGCGCATTAAGCTGCCGATCAACGAACCCGCCGAGGGCATCCGCAAGAGCCAGATCGAGGAGTATCTCGACTACTACATGACCCCCGGCGTGCAGCACCTCGCGCTGGCGACGGGAGACATCATCCAGACGGTGCGTGAACTGAAAGCACGTGGCATTGAATTTCTGCGTGTGCCGGACGCCTACTACGACGTGCTGCCGGATCGTGTCGGCAAGATCAACGAGGACTTAGATGCCATCCGCGAACTCGGCATTCTCGTTGACCGCGACGACGAAGGCTACCTGCTGCAAATCTTCTCGCGCGGTTTGCAAGATCGCCCGACGATGTTCGTCGAGGTGATCGAGCGGCACGGCGCGCAGGGCTTCGGCAAGGGGAATTTCAAAGCATTGTTCGAGGCACTCGAACTGGAACAAGCACGCCGAGGGAATCTTTAGGCTATGCGCCACTACGAGCCGATTCGACCGACGACACTGCGTGACTTCTACGCCTTCGAGGGTCACGTCAAGACCGCGAACCAGAATCGGGGGCGCGATGTCCCCGCCGAATGGTACGAATTCCCGGTCTTCTACTACAACAACCCGTATGCGATCTACGGGCACGATGATGTGATCCCCTACCCTGCCTATACCCAAGCGCTCGACTACGAGTTGGAGATCGCGTGCGTGATCGGCAAGGCGGGCATCAACCTCAAGCCGGAAGATGCCGAGGACTATATCTTCGGCTTCACCATCTTCAATGACTGGTCAGCCCGCGACATTCAGCGCAAAGAAATGAAGGTCGGGTTGGGTCCCGCCAAAGGTAAAGATTTCGCCAAATCGCTTGGGCCCTGCATCGTGACTCTTGATGAACTGGCAAATCGGCAAACGGATCGCCCCGGCGTCTACGACCTCGACATGGTGGCGCGTGTCAATGGGGTGGAACGCTCGCGCGGCAATATGCGCGATCTGTACTGGTCATTCGGTCAAATGCTGGCGCGTGCCTCCGAGGAAGTCTGGTTGCAACCCGGCGACGTGATCGGCTCTGGCACGGTCGGGACAGGCTGCCTGCTCGAACTCACACGGGGCGAAGGTCCTTGGCTGCGCCCCGGCGATGTGGTCGAGCTTGAAATCGAACGGATCGGCGTGCTGCGCAACACCATCGGCGAGAAACGCGCCAACAGTTAGTTGGAAGGAATAGTCAGCGATGCCTTTCTATCACAGATTGGGGAATATTCCCCACAAGCGGCACACCCAATTTCGCAAGCCCGATGGCGGACTGTACCGCGAAGAAGTGATGGGCTTGGAAGGGTTCTCCGGCATTCAATCGCTGCTGTATCATCACTTTCTGCCGCCGCGCGTGCTGCGCGTGGAAGACTGCGGCAGCGTCGCGCCGCAGTATGTCGACTTCGGCGCGATTCGCCATCGGGCGTTCAAGACGGTCGATGCGCCGACCGGGGGTGATCCACTTTCGGCACGCCGCGTGTTGATGGGCAACAATGATGTCACACTCGGCACTTCCCGCCCTACCGAACCCATGACCTACTTCTACCGGAACGCGCAGGCATATGAAGTCTGGTTTGTGCATGAGGGACACGGCACGCTCAAGTCGCAGTTTGGC
>JACSRG010000624.1 GCA_014879865.1 Anaerolinea sp. | reverse complement strand
GAGTGACGAATGACGAGCGCGCTCCTGCGGCCGCCGTTCGTCGTCCATGAAGAGCGCTCCCCTCTTTCGTACTTCGTACTTCGTACTTCGTAATTTGAGCGCCCTCTGGCGCCGTCAGTCTCAGGGTAAATGCTCTAAATCGTCCAGGTCCTTATAGCGTCCGCTGGCCCGCTTATTGCGCTTGAGATCGTCCAGGCTAATTAACGTCACTTCCGTGCCGCCAAATACACTTTCGACTCTGTCCCGATAGCACGTCTCGAACGAGACGCCCGAAATAGTCGTCAAAATCTCGATGCGCATCGGCGGCAGGCCCATTCGTATGATGCTGTCTTCTTTGAGGAATAAATCTGTGGTTAATTCGGCCGATCCAAAGCCGAATTCCTCCAACGCCCCCACAACTCGCGCGGCATTATCAGGCGCTATGGCTATCCACACGTCAAGTCGTTCGTCGCCCGCGGATAGCCATGGTAACCGACCGCATAGCCGCCGATCACCAGATAGCGCACCTCTCTATCGTTGAGCAATCTCAAGAACTCGCTGAAGTCGCGCGGTAGCTCGATCGCCATAGTTGATCCGGCGCAGCAATTCCATGTAGCGCAGCCGCTCATCCGGCGTGCGCGACCACCAATACACCTTGTCGTCGTGATCGTCAAACCGGTTTTTAACAGTCACAACGCTCCGATCCACGCGATCCGGCACAAGGGAAGGGGCTTTCGATTCAATCATGATTGTCGAAGTATATCATAACGGGCCAAAGTCGGTCGATGTCTATGGACCACAGACCACAGACCACAAGAGAGTGACGAGCGACGAATGACGAGTGACGAATGAAGAGCGCCCTCTTGCGGCCGTCGTCGGTCGGCCGTCGTCTTGCTGTCGTCGCGCGACAGGAGTCGCGGTCGTCACTCCCCAAACGTCGGCAGCCCCAAATCTCCCATCGGCCGCCCCTCGCGCCAGGCATCGAGCGCGGCCCGCGTCGCCGTCCGGTCGTCCCATGGATACTCCACCACGCCGAAGCACATCGACTGCTCGTGTCCCTTGCCGCACACGATCACCACGTCGCCCTCGCCTGCCCGCTGACACGCCTGCAAAATCGCCGCGCCGCGATCTGGCACACGCGCGAAGGTGGCGCGTTCTCTGCCGCCCGCCTTGATCGCCGCGTCCGCCATCGTCGCCAGAATCTCCGCCAGTGACTCGGTGCGCGGGTCTTCCGCCGTGAAGATGCTGAAATCCGCCAAGCGCACAGCGATCTCCGGCATCATCCGCCGCTTTTCGCGGTCGCGCAGCCCCGCGCAGCCGAACACGCAGATCAAGCGCCTGCCGGTGAGGGTACGGGCTGCGGTCAGCGCATTTTTGAGCGCGTTCGGCGTGTGCGCGAAATCGACCAGCGCGATATATGGCTGCCCCTCGTCGATCCGTTCCAGCCGCCCCGGAATCGCCGTCACGCTCAGCAGCCCGCGCTGGATCGTCTCCATCGACACGCCGAGCGCCCGCGTCACCGAGATCGCCGCCAGCGCGTTGTACACGTTGAAGCGCCCGACCAGCGCCAGATGGAACACATCCGTTTTGTCTTCACGTCGCACCACAAACTGCGTGTAACCGGGCAAATGGATAATATCCGAGCCGCGCACATCCGCCGCCGACTCGATGCCGTAAGTCACAGCCTTGATGCGCTCCCGCTCTGAAACGGGGATCATCGGGTGCGGCTTGGTGAACTCTGCGAAAAACTCCGCGTTCGCATCATCCGCGTTAATCACGCTGATTTTCGGCTGGTTCGGCTTCTTGGAACTTGCGCGCAGCATCGCGAACATGCGCCCTTTCGCCGCACGGTACGCCTCAAACGTCTTGTGATAGTCGAGGTGCTCGTGTGTAATGTTGGTCAGCACCGCCGCATCGAGGTCAACGCCGTTCAGCCGCCCCTGTGCCAGCCCATGACTCGTCATCTCCAGCACGGCGTACTTCATACCCGCTGCGACCATCTCCGCCAGAAACGCCTGAATTTGCGGCGCGCTCGGCGTTGTGACATGGAAGCCTGTATCCACCGATTGCGCGCCAATTTCGGCGGCTATCGTGCTGATTAAGCCTGCTTTGTCGCCGCTGTAGGTCTGCAAAATCCGGTGGATCAGGGTGCTGGTGGTGGTTTTGCCATCCGTACCGGTCACGCCGATCATGATCAGCTTGCGCGCGGGGTGATCGTGATACGCTGCCGCAAGGAAGCCCGTCGCTTCGAGCGCGTTCTCGACCTGCACATAGGGCGCGTCGAATTCCGGCAGTTCAAGGCGCGGGCGCTCCCCGATGATCGCCGCCGCGCCGTGCGCCAGCGCACGCGGGATGAAATCATGCCCATCGACGGACATGCCGCGCCGGGCGACGAACACGCCCCCCGGTCGCAGTTCGGCGTCGGATTCAACGACCGGCGCGCTGATCGGCGTGTCCGGGTCGCCGGTGAGTTCGTAGGTTTGCGGCAGCGCGTGGATTAGTTCTCGTAGCGTTCTCGTCATTGTACCGTCCCCCTCACCCCTAGCCCCTCTCCCACGCAAGCGGGGAGAGGGGC
>JACSRG010000198.1 GCA_014879865.1 Anaerolinea sp. | reverse complement strand
AACACTTATACCTACAACGTGTATGCGGCAGTGCTGCACCCGCTGCTTGATAACCCGCTGTTCGCCGTGAATTCGTTCGCCGTGCCTGTCGCGTTGGTCAACACGCTGCTGTTCCTATACGTGACCTACACAGTGATCGTGCCGCCCCGGGGAGACCAAACTTCTGTCTCCCCGGTTGCTGCTGTTGCACAATAGAGTTACGGGAGTTCGCCGACCAGTTCGACGGCGTCGATCTCATTCCAACTGCCGGTCAGCTTCTGGTTGAGGTCAATCGCGACCGATGTTACAGGTGCGTCTACGCCGACAATGTCCAGCGTGAAGACGCCGGGGCAGGGCGTGTTTTCCAGCGGATCGGCGCTGTCGGGAACGATGATCACGTCACCATCCTCCGTGATCAGCCGCACTTCGATGATCGCACCGGGATTGTAGGTCTGGTAGATGTTGACCTGAAGCGGAATGACGGCAACGTCAAACTCGACGGTCAGCGTGTCATTGCCCCGACTGCTTTCCGAAGCCCACGCCGTCGTCGCATCGCCGCAGGTGTCGGTATCCGGTTCACCGGTCGCCTGCTGCGCGCTCCAGCTATCCGGTCCGTATTCGCTCGTGGCACTGGCGCTCGACGCCCATTGACGTAGTTCGCCGCTGACCGGGACTTCCGTCGGAGCGGGGACATCGCCACTAACAACGGTGAGCGTAAACGCGCCGGTGCCCGCACTCGCGAAGCTGGTCGCGACGATCACGTAGCTGCCCGTCTCCGGTAATTCAAACTCCTCAATACGCGAATTGAAGCGCCCGAAGTCCGCATCACCCGAGTCATCGTTTTCGGTCAGCGCGTCGCCTCCGGCGGCGTAATCGGCGGCACTGTACAGATAGAGCAGCGGGTCAAGCGTCTTGTCGTCCGCTGCCAACATCAAGATGGTGACGACATCCCCGGCTGTGCCTTCAAACTGGTAGACCAGTTCGGCAGCATCGGCAGTCAGCTCGCCGACGACGGGTTCATTGTAAGCAATCGTCGTCGCATCGCTGACCGGTTCTTCCGTCGGGGCGGGTTCGTCGCCCAACGGCTGAATGACGTATTCCGCTTCGTCGCCGTAGACGGTGATCGTGTACGTGCCGACTTCCGCGCCCGTGTAGCTGGTGGCTTCGATCACCCAGTCACCGGAGTCGGTGACTTCGAAGTCTTCGATGCGCGAATTGAGCCGCCCGAACGCCGAGTCGGACGAATCGTCGTTGCTTTCCGCTGGTGCGTCGCCTGCCTCAAAGCCGCCGGGAGCATACAGGTTGAGCAGCGGATCGAAGGCGTTGCCGTCTGCCGCGAGTTCGATAGTGATGATATCGCCCTCATTCAGGCTGACCACGTACTGCTGAGTCGTGCTATCCGCCGTGAATTCCCCGGCGATGGTGCTGCCGCCGCTGGCAGGTGGCTCGGGAGTCGCGGTTGCGCCGCGCGGCGGAGGATTGCCGCCAGAGCGACTGGTCGCAGTCGGTTGGATGCTGCCGCTGCTGTCGGACAGGAGCGTCAGCGTGTACTGCCCCGCGCCCGCTTGCGCGAAGCTGGACGCGACGATCAAGTACTCGCCCGACTCCGGCAGTTCAAACTCCTCGATGCGCGAGTTGAAGTAGCCGAAATTGTCGTCAGCCGAGTCGTCGTTGTCGGCAAGTGCCAAACCGCCCGGTGTGTAATCTTCGGCAAGGTACAGGTAAAGACGCGTATCGAGAACACCTTCGCTCTCATCGGATGCCATTTCAATGGTGACGACATCCCCTGCGCTGCCGGTGAACGTCCAGAACTGTTCCGGTTGGCGCGTCGTCAGTTCACCTTGGACGCTTTCGCCGTAGCTGATGGGCTGCGCGTCAGCGCTGGTGACTTCTTCTGTTGGGACCGGTTCTTCGGTCGGCACTGCGCCGTCCATCGGGGTGATGACATATTCCTCGCCGCCCGACACGGTCAGCACATATGTGCCTGCTCCAGCTTCGCCGAAGCTCGTCGCTTCGATCACCCAGTCGCCGGACTCCGTCACGTCGAAGTCTTCGATGCGCGAATTCAGGCTGCCGGAGTCGCCGCTGTCGTCGTTGAATTCGGTCGCGCTGCGCCCGCGCTCATAGTCACCGGGGGCGTAGAGCCGGACAATCGTGTCGAACCCGTCATCGTCGGCGACCATTTCCACTGTGATCGTGTCGCCTTCTTGCAGGCTGACCACAAAGAGTTCGGATGTGATCTGCCGCGTCAGTTCGCCTTCAATGCTGGCAGACCCCGCCGGAACTGGAGTCGAGCCGCCACGCGGCGGTGGGTTGCCGCTGCCGCGCTGTGTGGGGGTTGGGGTTGCGCCGCCGCGCGGCGGTGGATTGCCACCGGAGCGACTGGTCGCCGTCGGCTGAACACTACTGCCCTCACCGACGAGCGAACTGATGATCAGGGCGAGTTCGTCACCGTAATCGGGAATCGTGTCGCCCGTCTGGATCACCATGAAGCATGTACCGTTCGGGGTGGTAAAGGCGACGATTGCTGCGGTGATGCCTGCTTGCCGGGTCTGGGTATTCGAAACCTCAGCATAGGCGCTGGTAAATCCGCCGCTGTCATCTTCCTCTATGTCGCCGTCCAAGTCGGTCTGCGACATGATCTCTTCGACCACGTCACGCGGTTCGGCGTCGGAGTCCATGTTCAAATCGACCAGCGATCCCGGCGAGCCGAGCAGCACCACAATGCCACCTTCTTCGACTGACGCGGTATCGTTATATAAGTCCATTGCATCTTCGGTATTGGTCAAAATGATATAACTGCCGAAATCATCTAGCACCCAATCGGCTGGATACTCCGTAACGGTGCCGTCATCAAATTCATACGTTTCGGTATCCGATTGGGCGAAAGCGCTGCCAGCCACGATTAATGCCAGTGCGCAGGTGAAAACGATCAGTAAGGTTTTTGCCTTCGACATGCAGTGCCTCCAGTGGTCAGTGGACAGAGTAGTCTATTCTATAGCATACACCGGTTCACGATCTGCCGCGCACCGAGTTACACTTTGAACGTCGGACGCAGCGCCTAGTAATTGGGAGACCTTTTGTGAATCGAATCTCGTTTATGTCTGCAAATTTCGTCGCTCGTCAGCTTGACTACCGGATGACTGACGGTTGGATGCAGGGTGACAGCGCCACTCAAGCCTATTTCCAGCCGCTCGACACCTTTCCCGACCGTTTCGAGGCGCTGCTCAAAGAAATCGCGGCGCTGGACTTCACCGCGCTTGATCTGTGGGGCGCGCATCTGAACCCGGCATGGGCGACCGCCGCGCATATTTCGGCGGCGCGTGACTTGCTGGCGCGCTACCACCTGACCCCGATCAGCTTCGCGGGCTGGTGGGAAACGCTCGATTACTTCGAGGCGACCTGTGAATTGTGCGCAGCACTGGGAATCAAGATTCTTGGCGGCGGCGGGGGCTTGATCGAAAATGATCGCGCGGGCATGGTTCGGCTGCTCGAACGCTACGATTTGCGCTATGGCTTGGAGAATCACCCGGAGAAGACCGCCGACGAGATTCTCGCCAAAATCGGCGATCCGGCAGGCGGGCGGATCGGCGCAACGGTGGACACGGGCTGGTTCGGCACACACGGAACGGATGCTGCTGCCGCCCTCCGTCAACTCGCGCCGCGCGTCGTCCACGTCCATTTGAAAGATGTGCTGGCGGCGGGCGGTCATGTCACCTGTGCGTATGGCGCAGGCGTCGTGCCGGTCGAGGAGTGTGTGCGCGTGCTGGAGCAGTCGGGCTATACGGGGGGCTACAGTGTTGAGCATGAGCCGGAAGACCATGATCCGACCGGGGAAGTGAGCGCAAGTTATGCGCTGCTGCGCGCTTGGTTAGGGGGGCGCTGATGGCGAAGATCAATGTCGCGGTGATCGGCACCGGGAATATTGCCACAGGCTACGTCTCGGATTTGCTGAACTATCCCGATCTGCATGTTTCCGGCGTGACCGACGTCGATGCGGAGCGGGCACGCCAATTCGGGGCGGAACACGGCGTCCATGTCTACCCGTCCACCGAGGCGCTGCTTGCCGACCCGGACGTGCAGATCGCCGTCAACCTGACGCCTCATTTCGCCCATAAAGCGGTCACCGAGCAGGCGTTGAATGCCGGCAAGCATGTTTACAGCGAGAAGCCACTCGCCTTGACCTCTACCGACGCATGGGGCTTGGTCGCATTGGCACGGACGCGCGGTCTGCGGCTCGCCGGTTCGCCTTTTACGATCATCGGCGAAGCGCAGCAAACCGCGTGGAAGCTGATCCGCGATGGCAAGCTCGGCAAGGTGCGCATGGTCTACGCTGAAGTCAACTGGGGGCGGATCGAGTCGTGGCATCCCGCGCCGATCCCGTTTTACGAAGTCGGCGCACTCTTCGATGTGGGTGTCTACCAACTGGCAATCCTGACGACGATCTTCGGGGCGGCGCGCCGGGTACAGACGATAGGTCATATGCTGCTGCCGGATCGCGTCACCAAAGACGGTGTCCCATACACGCTGACGACGCCGGACTGGATGGTAACGGTCTTGGAACTGGCAGACGGGACACGTGTCCGCCTGACCGCCGATTTCTACGTCGCCAATGCCAGCACGCGCCAGACGGGGATCGAGTTTCACGGCGATCTCGGATCGCTGTACCTTGAGTCGTTTTTCCTAGCAGATTCACCGCTCCTGTTCGCGCCATTCAACGAGCCGCTTGCACCTATCGAACTGGTGCGCCAGCCGGAGACGAGCATCCGCTGGGGACGTGGGGTGCACGAGTTGGCGTCTGCGCTGCGTGAGGGACGACCGCACCGGTTTTCGGGCGAACATGCGGCACACATCACCGACATTCTGAATGCCGCCAACGAGTCACTGCGGACGGGGCAGCCCGTGACCATCGACTCGGCGTTCCCGCCGACCGCACCAGCGGAATGGGCGCTCTAGTTCAGGGAATCAAACGGGCATGAGCAGCCGCTCATGCCCGTGCATGTAAATGGTTATTCGAGGACGCGCGCCGCTAACCCGGTGGGCAGCGCGGCAGGACGTTCGATCTTGCTCTGGATGTTCACGTATTCGCCGGTCTGGTATGCCGTCTCGAACGCGAACATGATTTCGAGGACGTGATAGGCGAGGTCACCGCTGGCGCGATGCGGACGCCCGTCACGAATGCCGTACGCCATATCCGCCAAGCCGATCCCGCGTGCCCAATCGTCGCGGTGGCTGTAGGGCATGACTTCCCAGTCGTGCTTATCCGGGACGAACAGCTTGACCTCACGCGGATCCCAGCCGTTCGGATCAGGGATCGTCAGCGTGCCCAATTCGCCGTAAATCTCCATCTGCGGCAGACGATGTCCCCACACGTCGAAGCTGGTGATCAGCGTGGCGACGCCGCCCGAAGCGAACTCGATCACGCCGGTGTAGTGCGTCGGCACGTTGACGGGGATTTTCCGGTCGTTCTGCCCGGTACGGGTCGGGAAGGAGGCACGCGCAACGCCGCTCACACGGGCAGCCGTGCCGAATAGATTCACGAGGCAGGTGACATAATACGGACCCATGTCGAGCATAGGACCGCCGCCGGGCGCATAGAAGAAATCCGGGTTCGGATGCCAGCGTTCCGGTCCGTGACCGAGCATAAAGCCGACTGCCGCCACCGGTTCGCCGATGCAGCCTTCGTCCAGCAGCTTGCGCGCCGTCTGATGCTGACCGAACAGGAACGTATCCGGCGCGCAGCCCACGCGCAGACCCTTCGCCGCTGCTGTGTCGATGATCGCTTTGCCGTCGCTGAGCGTAGTTGCCAGCGGCTTTTCGCTGTAGACATGCTTCCCGGCGTTGAGCGCTTCCAAGCTGACCTGTGCGTGAACGGCAGGGATCGTCAGGTTGACCACGATGTCGATCTCTGGATCGTTCAGCAGATCGGTGACGCTGATCACGCGCGGAATCTGGTGTTCGGCGGCGACTTTGCCAGCCTTATCCATGTCGATGTCGGCGATTGCCGCCAGCTCAAGAATGTCGAAGGCGCGGCAGCCCTTGATATACGCCGGGCTGATGTTGCCCGCGCCGATAATGCCAATCTTGTAAGTTTTACTGCTCATCATCCTGCCTATAGCTGAGATAGATAGCGGAAGCTCTTTTCGACAGCAGCAACAGCGTCTCCATCGACGCGATCCGCTTCGACGATCCAGTATTCAGCGTTCGTCGCCGCAAAGATCGCCGGGAAGTCCATGACGCCGTCGCCGACCGCCGTCATCGGGTCGCCAACCTTGGTCGAACCATCTTTGATATGGAGCAGCGGCGCGCGGTCGCCGAGCGTCTTGAGCACGTCGAGGACGTTCGCGCCGCCCGTCTGCACCCAATACGTATCGACTTCAAACAGCACCGTCGGCGCGAGGAATTCCGCCATGCGCAGCAGCGGCAGACTGCCATCGGGCAGGCGGCGCAGTTCGAAATCATGGTTGTGATACGCCAAGCGCAGACCGTTGGCGCGCGTGACCGCGTCAGCTTCGTTCAGCCGGTCGCACAGCCGCTTGATATTGTCCAACGACTCGAAGTTCGCCGCGTCGATCCACGGGAACACCAGCGTATCCGCGCCGAGCGTCTTGACGGTATCCAGCGCCTTCGCTTGGTCGTCACCCAACGGCAGTGGAGAATGCGCGCTGGAGACGCGCAGCCCTAATTCATCAAACAAAGCCTTCGCGTATTTTGGCGATTCGCCGTAGATCCCCGCCGTTTCGACCGACGGGTAGCCCATAGCCGCGACCTGCCGAATAACGCCCTCGAAGTCACGCGTCAGCGCGTCACGAAGTGTATAGAGTTGCAGCCCAATCATGGAAATTGATCCTCTATGGATGAAAGTGGCGGGATCCTCAATCGTTTGTGCAAACGCTCCCGCCTCGACATAAAGATACCTCGATTCGGTACTCCATACCAATTGATGTTCAAGGGCGATTGATTCACATACACTATGGAAGCAACCTACAAACTCGTGCCAAGCTAGGGGAAATCATGGATTGGGAAGCGATACACGTGCCGACCTTATTGATTGACGAAGGGCGCGCCCGTGCCAATATCCGGCGGATGGCGGCGAAAGCCCGCGCCAGCGGCATCCCGCTGCGCCCGCACTTTAAGACGCATCAGTCCGCCGAGATCGGTGAATGGTTCCGCGCGGAGGGCATCACGACGATCACCGCGTCCTCGATTCGCATGGCGGCGTACTTCGCGGATCACGGTTGGCACGACATCACCGTCGCGTTTCCGGTCAACTGGCGCGAACTGGATGCGATCCGGGCGCTGGCACGCCGTGTGAAGCTCGGTCTGGTCGCCGAGTCGCCGGAGACGGCGGTTTTCCTGCGCGATCATTTGACCGAATCGGTGGACGTCTGGATCGAAGTAGACACAGGCTACCCGCGCACCGGGGTCGAGTGGGATGCGCCTGCCGCTGCCGTAACCATCGCGCAAACAATTCGCGCCGCCGATCACCTGAATCTGCGCGGGCTGCTGACGCATCGCGGATCGTCGTATGCCTGCCGGGGTGCGGATCAACTGCGCGCGTTCTGGGATGAGACGGTGAGCCGCGTGAACCGTGTGCGCGATGCGCTGGCGGATGCCGGGTTCAGCGGTTTGGCAGTCTCGTCGGGTGATACTCCGTGCTCCAGCGCTGTCGAACGCTTTGACGGGGTAGACGAGGTTCGTCCCGGCAATTTCGTCTACTATGACTGGATGCAGGCGTTGATCGGGTCATGCGCGGAGACGGACATCGCGGTCGCCGTCGCCTGCCCGGTTGTCTCGAAGAACGCGGCACGAAGCCAGATCGCCGTGTACGGCGGGGCGGTGCATTTGTCGAAAGACTCGACGGTCGATCACGCGGGGCGCACGACCTTTGGCGCGGTCGCCTTCCCGACTGAGTCAGGGTGGGGCGGGGTTCTGCTCGATACGTATGTGCGCGGTTTATCACAGGAACACGGAATCCTTCAAGCGGACGCCGGGACGTTCGATCAGGTCAGGATCGGCGACCTGCTGATCGTGCTGCCGGTGCATTCGTGCTTGACCGCCGATCTGCTCAAAAGCGGGATTACGCTTTCCGGTGCTACAATCGACATGCTGGTTTTGAACGCATAGGAGAGACAATGACGGCTTTGATGAAGGCGGTACAGGCGAATAACGCCGCACAGGTCAAGCAGTTGATCGCGCAGGGCGTGAATGTCAGCGAGATGGACTCTGGTGGGGATTCGCCGCTGATCATCGCCGCGTATAACGGCTACACGGAAATCACGCGGCTGCTGCTCGAAGCGGGCGCGGACATCGGTGCGCTTGATCCGGGCATGAAGGCGACGGCGCTGCACGCGGCGGCATATGCCGGGCGCACAGAGGCGGCAAAACTGCTGGTGCAGCATGGCATCGACATCAATAAGCAGGGACCTTACAATGGGTACACCGCGCTCCATGACGCCATCTGGCAGAACAACATCGACGTGGCGCGAGTCTTGATCGACGCTGGCGCTGATTTGCACATCAAAAGCAATTCCGGGCAAACGCCGCTGGATTTCGCCAAGTCAAAGCATCACCATGAGATCGCGGCGCTGATTGAGGCGAAACTTGGCAGGTAGCCACAAAATCTGAAATATGTCGGGCGGGGTGCTGAATCGTAACATTGACCGTAGATGAGAAAAGCACCCCGTTTTCACCAATCACTCATGCAAACCTCTTGCTTCCGAAAACACATGCACATATCATGAGCATGTCTATTGATTAGGACATCAAACAATTCGTATGGCAAAGCGTTCTTCTATCCATCTGGCGCATCAGACCATCGGGATCGTGCCGTTCGTTATGCGTTTCATGTCGGCTGACCTGCGGAATTCGAAGTACGGGGCGGCGGCTGGACACGTATCAATTCTGGGTACGATTGAGGAGCGCCCATACACGTTGAAAGAACTGGCAGATATGCATCTCGTCAGTTCGCCGACGATGTCCAGCACGGTGACGACGCTCGAAGAACGCGGATGGCTGATCCGCGAACGGAGCGAGGAAGATCGCCGGGTGGTGTGGATCAAGATCACATCCGACGGTCAAGCGGCACTGGACGACATGCGGCAGGGGACGGCAGACAAGATCGCCGCGCTTCTGGACGGCTTAAGCGAAGAAGAGCAGGCAACCTTGGGCGATGGCTTGAAGCTGCTGCTCGGCGTGTTCGCCGCACATCTGGAATCAACCAAAGCGTAATTTCGGTAGGTCAAATCTCTGTAGCCGACGCAGGTTCGCGGTACGGCAGGCTTAATGTTGCTTGGTGCAAGGGGAGTGCAGGAATGTCAAATCGTGAAATCGTAGTGGAGAACTTGGTCAAGCGGTACGGGGACTTTAACGCCGTCAAGGATGTGTCGTTCAAAGTCGAATCGGGCGAAATCTTCGGGTTTCTCGGTCCGAACGGCGCAGGGAAATCGACCACCGTCAAGATGCTGACCACGCTGGCGCTGCCGACCGACGGTCGCGCGACGGTGGGCGGCTACGACATCGTTAAGCAAGCGGTGGAAGTCCGGCGTGTGTCGGGCGTAGCGCTGCAAGAAATCGGCTTGGATCCGCTGCTCAAGTCCACCGAACTGCTCACCATTCAAGGGCAGTTGTTCGGCGAAACGCGCAAGGAAGCCCGTCAACGCGCCTCGGAACTGCTCGAACTGGTCAAGCTCTCCGACGTGACGAATCGCCCGGTCGGCAAGTACAGCGGTGGGATGCGCCGCCGCCTCGATCTGGCAATGGCGCTCGTGCATCGCCCGGACGTGCTGTTTTTGGACGAGCCGACGACCGGTCTTGACCCCGCCAGCCGCCGCGACGTGTGGAACGAAGTTCGCCGGTTGAACCGCGAATACGGCATGACGATTTTCCTGACCACCCAGTACCTCGAAGAAGCCGACGAACTGGCGGATCGCGTGGCGATCATCGACGGCGGCGAAATCCGCGTCGAAGGGCAGCCGCAGGCGCTCAAGGCGGCGCTCGGCGCAGAATCGATCAATGTGACCTTCAAGGAAGTTGACGACGTGCAGTCGGCGCAGGACGAACTCGCGGAGATGTTCGACAAGGTGCAGGTGGATCGCAAGACGCTGCGGCTGTATCGCAACGGCGCGGCGCAGATCGTCCCGGCAGTCATGACGCGCTTGAGCACCCGTCACCTCGACCCAGTGTCGCTCACGCTGACTACGCCGACGCTCGACGATGTGTTCCTGCAAGTCACGGGTGCGCGCTTCGAGTCGGATGACGCCAAGCCCGCCGCTGCCACCAACAAGCGCCGCCAGAAGAAGACCGCCTAAACCGAGACGTAAGAGGAGACCCTAACCATGACTGCGATTTCTAACCCTACCGCAACCGGAGTAATGGAGCGCGTCGCGCGCACCCGTTCGCTGAACAGCGCGCCGTTTTTGCAGCAAGTCACCATGATGATGTGGCGCACGTTGATCGCCAATATGCGTGTCCCCGCGGCAGTGCTGCCGTCCCTGATCATCAGCGTGTTTTTCCTGTTCGTCTATGAAGCGTCGCTCTCCGGCGCGGCGAACTTCTTCCTGCGCGGGCAGAGCTATCTCGGTTTCATCCTGCCGCTCTCGATTGTCAGCGCGGCGCTGTCGGGCGCGGGCGTTGCTGGTCAAAGCATCGTCCGTGACATCGAAAACGGCTACTTCGATAAGCTGATGCTGACCCCGGTTAGCCGCGTGGCGATTGTGCTCGGTCCGATGATCGCCGGGGCGATCCTGCTGGTCGTCCAGACGAGCCTGCTGATCGTCATCGCGCTGCTGATGGGACTCGAACCCGCGACGGGGCTGCCCGGTCTTCTCGCCGTGCTCGGCTTTGCGATGCTGCTCGGCGTGGCGTTCTCCGGTTTCACGGTTGGCGTGGCGCTGCGCACGGGCAACGCCGGGGCGACACAGGGCGCGAGCTTCCTGTTCTTCCCGCTCTCCTTCCTGACGGCGACGTTCGTCCCGCTCAACCTGCTCACGGGCTGGATCAAGACGGCGGCGACCTACAACCCGATCACCTACATTCTCGAAGCCACCCGCTCGATCATCAACGTGGGTTGGGAGAGCGAGACTATCCTGCGCGGCTTGGGCGCAATCGCGCTGATGGCAGTCGTCCTCTTCTTGTGGGCGTTCGCCAGCCTGCGCTCGCGGACTGCCCGCAAGTAATTCGGCGGTCAGTTGGATGTGATTTTCATCGGGACGGGGCGCTGCCTCGTCCTTTTTGATTCTCGAAGCCCGTTCCGGCGGCGCATTCCTCGGTTATAATCCGCAGCGTGCAGCTGCTTATTGATAAGGTATGTTTCATGGCGACTGAAAATTACGCGCGTTATGCGCTCGATCCTGATGGTGCGATCCGGCATTGGCTGGCGTGCGGTACAATCACTTCGCCGCTCACGGACACGATTCAACGCGTGGTGCAGAGCGACGGCTCGGCGTTTGGCGAAGGTCGGCGCTGGGTGCTGAATTACTGGGCGTGGTCGGGTGCATCCAAACGGGTCAAGCTCAAGGTCTACCGGGCGCTGCCGCCGTTCACATGGCAGCCCGAAACGCGACCGACGCTCCACGCCGAAGGCATCGACGGCAAACGATGGGAGTACAAAACCGCCGAAGAAGATCAGGTGATCGATTTCAGCCTGTTCAACTTCACGCCGACGTTGATGCAGGGGTGGGTCTTTGCGCTGATCGACGCGCCCGCGCCGATGACCGTGCAAGCCGAACTGATCACGATTGGTCCGGTGCGTATCTTCGTCAATGGGGCGCTGGTCAAGCATTACGCCGACGAATTCAGCTATGTGGCGGTGCAGCGCATCCCGGTGACGTTCGATCTCAAGGCGGGGCTGAACGAGGTCTACTTGCATGGCGAAATGCTCGGCTGGCGCGAGGCGCGCTTGGCGTTGGGTTTGCGCTTCCCCGATCATCCCGCGCTGGCGGTGTGCATCCCGATTGGCGACCTGAACGCGGAACAATGGCACGCGGCGGAAAACGGTCTGAATGCGCTCATCGTCAAGCAGTTCGCGTTCCCCGATCTGCCGGGGCATATCTGGTTGGAAAACGGCGCGCAGCCTTTCACCTTTGACGCGCTGGTCGAACTGCCGATCCCCGAAAACGTGTTTGCGCAGTTGGCACGCCTGAAACGTCCGCGCGGCGAAGCACGCTTGACGCTTCAGCCGGGGGAACGCGGCGAACTGCCCATCGTGACCGAAGTCACGGCGGGGATGTCGGGGATGCCGGGAGAAAACAGCCTGCGGCTGACGCTCAAGCCTGCTGACGGCACGCCGTTGGCGATTCACCGCGAAATCTGGGCAGGCAAGAATCAGTTCAGCCGCGAACCCTACGGCGACTACGATTCGCGGCGGCGCGAAGTGCTCGAACATCTCGCGGGGATGCCGTTCGATGTTCCGGCGGCGATGGCGGCGCTCGAACTCGGCAAGATCGATCACGTTTCGCCCGAAGCGGTCGCGCTGGCGTGTCACTTCATGGAAAATCGTTACGATTGCGCCGACTTCTATGCGATTGGCTTGCTGGCGCTGCTGTATCGCTTCCCCGACGCGCTGCGTCCCGAAGATCGCCAGCGCATCGAGACGGCGTTTACCGGCTTTAAGTACTGGATCGACGAGCCGGGGATCGACGCGATGTGCTATTTCACCGAGAACCATCAGGTCTTGTTTCACGTGGCGGCGTATCTGGCGGGACAGCGCGCGCCCAAGCAGGTCTTCGCCAACAGCGGTTTGACCGGACGCCAGCAGATGTCCCGCGCGAAAGGACGGATCGAACGCTGGATACTCACCCGTCTGCGCGGCAACTTCTCTGAGTGGGACTCGAATGCCTATATGACGCTTGATGCGTTTGCGATGCTGGCGCTGGTCGATTACGCCGAGAATCCGCGTTTGCGTGAGCTGGCGACGACGCTGCTGCACAAACTCTTCTTTCTGCTGGCGTGCCAATCGTTTAGGGGGTCGCATGGCAGCACGCATGGGCGCTGCTACGTGACCGCGCTCAAGTCGGCGCGCGTCGAGAATACGTCCAGCCTCCAGCGGATCGCCTTCGGCATGGGCATCTTCAACGGCGAAACACGGGCGACGGGCTTACTCGCGCTGTCGAGAAACTACCGCGTGCCGGACGTGATCCAGCGGATCGGCGCGGACGTGGAGAACACGATCATCACCTACGCCCGTTCGCGCGCGCAGTTTCGCCCGCAGTTCGACATGCGCGGCGACGAATGGGATGTGAAGACCATCACCTACAAGTCGCCGGATGTCATGCTGTCCGCTGCCGTCGATTACAACCCCGGCGAATTCGGCATTCAAGAGCATTTGTGGCAGGCGACGCTCAGTCCCGAAGCAAGCGTCTTTACGACGTATCCCGGCAATAGTCAGGAACACGGCAATGCGCGCCCGAACTTCTGGGCGGGGTCGGTGCGGCTGCCGCGCGTGAGCATGGTCGAAAAGACAGTCGTGTGCCTGTATCAGGTCGATCCGAATGTCGGCTTGGGTTTCACCCATGCCTATTTCCCCACGCAGCACTTTGACGAATGGCGAATCGCCGGACAGTGGGCGTTCGCCCGTGCCGGCGCGGGCTACATCGCGCTGTGGGGAGATGGCAGCCTTGTGCTAACCGAGCGCGGACGTCACGCGGGGCAAGAACTTCGCAGCAGCGGTGCGGGCGAGGCGTGGCTGTGTCATGTGGGACGC
This sequence comes from Anaerolinea sp., assembly GCA_014879865.1. Taxonomy (GTDB): domain Bacteria; phylum Chloroflexota; class Anaerolineae; order Aggregatilineales; family Phototrophicaceae; genus Flexifilum. Next base: position 445 of record JACSRG010000198.1, on the reverse strand, counting down.
GCGGCGGAGGACGGCGACTTCGAGCGGTTCTGCGCGACCTTGCTGAATGGTGAGCAGCCCCACGCAGATCGGGGTGCGCTGATATGGTTGCCCATACAGGGTGCGCCGTCTGCGGTGGTCGCCGCACATTACCAGAATGCTTATACCGACACGCCGTTGGACGCCGACACCATGACGATCACGTATGGCGGCGAGGCGCTCACGCTGGATTTGCGCGGCGGGCGAGTGGTGAAAGATCAGTAGAAAGTGCAAAGTTGAAAGTAAAAAGTGAAGTGCGGCTATCCTGCTTTACTTTCTACTTTTAACTTTCCACTGCTTTTCCGTGCATCGACCCATAGAACGGATCGTCTGTGCCGATGCTGCCGCGTTCGACGCGCCGATCCGTGTACGCCGATTTGTGCAGCGCGGTCATGAAATCGAGGATACGGCGGGCTTCCGCACCGCT
>JACSRG010000378.1 GCA_014879865.1 Anaerolinea sp. | reverse complement strand
CCGCGCCCATCGTCCAATGGAGCCGACTGCCTGCCCATGTCATACTGGCGCGGCGCATCAGTTCCGGGTAGGCGAAGCTCGTCACCGCGCCGCCAAGCTGAAACTCGACGACGGGTGCGGTTTGCGCCTCGGCGGTCAATTCCGGCTGTGGCTCGACCGTCATTTCCGGTGCGGGCGTCCCGCTTAGCGCGGGTGTCCCGCTTGGTGCGGGCGTCCCGCTTGGCGCGGGCGTCCCGCTTGGCGCGGGGGTCGGTGGGAGAGTGGCGGCGCTGGTAGCGGCGCTGGTAGCGGCGCTGGTAGCGGTCGCCGTGACCGGGATGACGAGCACCTGCCCCGCGAAGATCAGATCGGGATTGGCGAGATTGTTGGCGTCAGCAATCGCCTGCGCGGTCACGCCGAAGCGCGTCGCAATCCGCGCCAGCATGTCGCCCGGCTGCACGACATAGGTCGTCCCGTCTTCCTGACCGAAGGCGACCACCGCCGCCAGCAGAAGAACAATCAGAACCAGCAGTAATCGGCGCATCAGTATCACCAGTAAATCGGAATATAGAGGAGCGTTCCGGCGTAAATGCGATTCGGGTTGCGAATGCCGTTATACGAAACAATCGCCGCGACTGACGTGCCGTAGTAGCGGGCGATGCGTCCGAGCGTATCGCCGTACTGCACGTAGTACGTGATGATCTGCGTAGGCGGCGGAGGCGTCCCGGTGGGGATGTACAGCAGTTGACCGACGTAAATCCGGTTGATGTTGCTGATCCCGTTGAGCTGAGCTATCGCCGCGACCGACGTGCCGTAATTCCGGGCGATGCGCGCCAGCGTATCGCCTGCGCGGACGTAATAGGCGATGTACCCCTGACCCGGTGGTGTAGACCCCCCGGTCGGGATGATCAACTGCTGACCGACATAGATAAAGTTGTAATTGTAAATTCCATTGGCGGTGGCGACTGCTTCCGGCGTCACACCATAGTAGCGGGCGATGCTGTAGAGCGTGTCGCCTGCGCGGACGACATGGATGATCTGGGCGACCTGTTCGGCAGGCTGCGCGGTAACGGTTTGCGTCACCACCGGTAACAGCGCCAGCACGAGGAGAAGCATAAAACGGCGCACGGGGACATCCTTTCTGCAAAACAACGCTGTCCTTTCTCTTGAATATAGCACACTCTGTTCGTTTTGCATTTTTAGAACAAATATGCTATCATACACCGACATTCCACAAAGCCAGTTATAATGGTAGTGCATAGACAGAAGTGCGAGGGGGACAGGAGACGTGGCTCCAAAGAAACCAGCAAAAGATCCAAAACCGTCAGGTGAGGAAACGAGTCAACTGCCAATCGGCGATGAAGGTCGGTTGAAGGCGCTCGACGCGGCAGTCAACGAGCTTACCAAGCGCTTCGGCGATGGCACGGTCGTGCGTTTGGGCGATGCGTCGCACATGGTCATCGACGTTATCCCCAGCGGATCGCTCACCGTCGATATTGCGCTCGGCGTCGGCGGCATTCCGCGCGGTCGCGTCACCGAGATTTACGGACCGGAAAGTTCGGGCAAGACGACGCTCTGCTTGCATGTGGTCGCCGAAGCGCAGAAGCGCGGCGGCATTTGCGCGTTCGTGGACATGGAACACGCGCTCGATCCCAGTTATGCGCGTTTGATCGGCGTCAACGTCGATACGCTCTACATTTCGCAGCCGGATACGGCGGAACAGGCGCTTGAAATCACCGAGACGCTGGTACGTTCCGGCGCGCTCGATGTGGTGGTGCTGGACAGTGTGGCGGCGCTCGTGCCGCGCGTCGAAATCGAAGGCGAGATGGGCGAAAGCCACGTCGGTGTGCAGGCGCGGTTGATGAGTCAAGCGCTGCGCAAGCTCTCCGGCGCGATCAAGCAGTCGAATGTGTCGGTGCTGTTCACCAACCAGATTCGCGAAAAGATTGGTGTGATGTACGGCAGCCCCGAAACTCAGCCGGGTGGGCGCGCTTTGAAGTTCTACGCCAGCGTACGCCTTGATGTGCGTAAGCTCGAATCGATCAAGGCGGGCGGCGGCGAAGTCGTCGGCAACCGCACCCGCGTCCGCATCACCAAGAACAAGGTCGCGCCGCCCTTCCGCGAAGCCGAATTCGACATCATGTTCCTCGAAGGCGGTATCAGCAAGAGCGGTGAAGTCCTCGACCTCGGCACCGACCTCGGCATCATCGAGAAGCGCGGCGCGTTCTACCGCTATAATGATGGGCTGATCGGTCAGGGACGCGAAAACGCCAAGCAGTTCCTCAGCGAAAATCTGCCCGTGCGCGATGAAGTCGAAAATGCGATCCGCGAGAAGTTTGGGCTGCCGGTCGTCGTCGATATGCGCGCCAACGGCAGTGCTCCAGCAGCGCCGCCCCCGGCAGAACGTCCCGCGCGCGGTGGTCGAGCCGCCCGTGTGGAAAGCGACGACGCGCCGATGGCGCAGCGTCTGCCGATGGAAGACGACTACGCCGAGGAATAAACGCTGTACAAACCTCACCCCAAGAACCTAACGGTTCTTTGCCCCTCTCCACATGGAGAGGGGCGGTTGAGCCTAAGCGCAGC
>JACSRG010000486.1 GCA_014879865.1 Anaerolinea sp. | reverse complement strand
AGCGTGACGATCTCGCCCTCGACCAAGACATCCGCGCGGGTCATTTCGCCCGCAGTGATCACGGTGCCGTACTTAAAGAGAGTGCCCATAGCTGCCTCCAAAGTAGTTGAAAGTTAAAAGTCAAAAGTTGAAAGTCAAAAGCAAAGAACAGGGTGTGTTAGCCTTTCAACTTATCATTCCGTCGAGATTGCGCGACGACTGTCACCAATCCCCCGATAATCCGACTAACCTCTAACGCCTGAGTAGAAAGCTGAGTGAACAGCGATGCTTCCAGATAGCCTGAATCCAATGCAACATAGAGTTGTGAACGCACTTCGCCGCACGAGGCTTTGGCAATGACTAAGAAGCGGTGAAAATCCCCCGGATTGTTGCGCTCGAAACCCTCGGCAATGTTCGACATGATCGAGACACTCGCCCGTTGAATCTGGTTGCACAAGCCCCGGTCTTGAGCGAATGTACCCTGCTTCGTCACCCGATAGATGGCGCGTGTTAGCTCCCGTGCTTTTTGCCATGCGATCAAATCTTCAAAACGTTCCGCCCGCGCCATCCACTTTCAACTTTCTACTTTCAACTTTTTACTGGTGTTTGGAACTTCGGCAGCACATGCGCCCCGTATTCCTCGACCATGCGCTCTTCATCGCCACACATCAAGTAGATGTTGAACTGGGTCACGCCGACCGAGGTGAGTTCCTGCATCTTGGCGACCTGCGCGTCGATGTCGCCGAGCACGCCGAAGCTGTCGATGATGTCATCGCTGATAAAGCCGAGGTGATCGGCGTCCTTGTCGGCATGGTGACGATAGTCGTAGCCCTTGCGCCCTTCGATGTAGTCGGTCAAGCGCTTGGGGACGGAATTACCCTCTTTGCCGTAGCGTTCCACCAGATCGGCGACGTGGTTGCCGACCATCGCCGGGAACCAGCGGGTTTGCGCGCGGGCAGTCGCCATATCGCCGACCCACACGGGTGCAGCAGACATCACCTTGAAGTTCGACATATCGCGTCCGGCGGCTTTGCCCGCTTCCACCGCCTGATCGGTGAACCACTTGACCAGCCATGGATCGGCAAGCTGGAGGATCAAGCCGTCGCCGTGCTGCCCCGCCGCCGCCAGCGCCTTCGGTCCATACGCGGCGTACCACACGGGGAGCGTCAGATGGTCGTGCCATGGGAGCTGCACGGGCGCGAGTTCTTCGTCATACTGGACGGTTTCGCCGCGCACCATCGCCTTGACCGCTTCGGCAAACTCGACCATCGTCTCGACGTTGAGCGGTTTCCTGCCGAGTACGCGGCGCGAGCTGTCTCCGCGACCGATGCCCATATCGACGCGCCCGCCGCTCTGGATACCAAGCGTCGCCCACAGGCTCGCCGCCACCGACCAGTCACGCACGCCGGGGTTGGTCACGCACGTGCCAAAGCGGATTTTGCTGGTATGTTCGGCGCACATCGCCATCGTGACGAAGCACTCGCGCCACAGCACATGGGAATCAAAAAACCACGCGTGCGTAAAACCGGCTTCCTCCGCCATCTGCGTCAGCCGGACAGTCCGCTTGGGGTCAATATCGCCTTTGAAAGTAATTGCGAATTCCATCGTGCAGCCTCCATAGTAGTCAAGGATAGTAGAAAGTTAAAAGTAGAAAGTTGAAAGTGAAAAGCGAGAGCCTAACGTCCGCTTGTCTTCTCAGCCCTGCTCTTCACTTTCAGCTTTTAACTTTGTACTTTCAACTCGTTACTTAGTTGTTCAGCGGCACAAGCGCTTCGTCGGGAGCGAACACGTCGAGCACGCCGTTGCCGATGGTCATGTAGCCGTTATCGCCCCACGAGAGCGCCGCGCCCGACAGATCGAGCGTGATCACGCCGTTCGTGCTGATGCTCGGAATGAACGCGCTGCCATTGCTGATCACCAGCGACACATCGTCGTTGATCGCCAGCGCCAGCAGTTCCGGGTGCTGGTATGCCAGCGAGAAGAAGCGCCCGTAACGGTTGTCGTCCATGACGCTCGGTTCGACCGTCACGTTGACCAAGCCCAAGCCCGCGTTGATCGTCGTCGCGCCGACCATGAACGACGCCTGTGTCGCCTCCTCGATCAGCAGATCGTCGTCGCTGTCGTAGGGGGTTGGGGCGTGCGCCGAGTAGTACGCGCCTGCAACCGCCGCCGCCGCGTCGTCCATGACGAGCGTCGTGCCGCTGGTTTCGTGGAAGGCGCGCAGCGGTTCGAGCTGTGCCACGTCGATCAGAGATTGATCGCCCGCATGGACGATGACAAGCTCGTAGCCGGTCAGGTCGGGCAGTGCATCGCCTGCACCGAGCACGAACACTTCAGCGCTGGTGTCGGCGTAGAGCGCGGCGACCGCATCGGGGTCGGCGTACGCCGTGACGATGACCGCCGTCGGCATACTGTTGATCTGCTCCGTGACATCGGCGATATGCGCGGTCAGGTTGCTCATCAACACGAGCATCCCCGCGCCTTCGGGCGTGGCGAACGCGCTCGACCAGTCGCGGTTGAGGACGCCCGTCGCGTTGACCCACGAGGGCTGGCGCTCGACCGTGTCGTAGCTGAAATCGCCGGG
>JACSRG010000896.1 GCA_014879865.1 Anaerolinea sp. | reverse complement strand
ACATCCACGCCCTTGCCCCGGAACTCGCCTTTCACGCCGAGCAGCGGCACGCGCACCCAGTCCATCACCGGCTTGATCTTCCAGTGATAGAGCGCCTTGACCAAGCTGATCGGTTCGGGGATATTCGGCTGCGGGTAGACCTTTTGCAGCACTTGATTGAAATCGGGGATCGCCAAGATGAACGCCGCCGGGACGTTATCGACGTAGGCGAAGAAGGCGAGGTCGGGGTCGAAGAACTGACCGAGCGACGCGACCAGCGCATCCAGTTCGCGCGGGGTCATCGGCACAAAGCCCCAGTTTTTCTCCCACGCGGCATTGTAAATGTCCTTGAATAACGCGAAATCCGCCATCATATTCTGCGCGTCGATCTGGCGCACCGTGATCTTGCCGCGCTTCATGATCGCTTTGGTAACGCGCTCCAAGCGGGTATCCAAGCCCACTTCCCTGACTTTCGCCGCGCTCAGGTAAAAACCGTAGGTATCCATCACCGGCGTGTAGCCTGCCGCTTCGAGGAATCCGGCATAGTAAGGCGGATTGTACGGGTAGAGCAGGATCGGGCGTGTGAAGCCATCGACCAGCAAGCCCGTCTCCTCGTGCGTGGTGAACGTCTGTGGACCACGAATCGCGTCATAGCCTGCCGCTTTGACCCATTGGGCGGCGGTTTCGAGTAGGGCGGCGGCGGCTTCGGGGTCATCGTAGACCTCGAATGCGCCGAACCAGCCAATATGCTCCTCGTGGAAGGTGTTATGGCGGTGGTTGATGAAGGCGGCTATCGTGCCGACCACTTTGTCGCCGCGCAAGGCGAGAAAATAGTCGCCGACCATGTATTCCCATGAGGGATTCTTGGCTTTGTTGAACTTGTCGCGCTGCATCGAAAGCAACTGCGGCACCCAGTTCGGATCGTTCGCGTAGAGCGTGTACGGGAACTCGATGATGCGTTTGAGATCGGCGGGGGTTTCGACCCGGCGGATTGTAACCGACATGCTGCCTACTTAAGCTAGTATGATGAGTTTATAAATGATCTTACCGCGCTTCGGCAATAAGACAAAAATCCCCTTGAGAACCGTGTGGATCAACTACACGGTTGTTGTGAAGCATAGACAACTTGCCTGTTGACATCATCGTGAATGCTCCGTATGCTAAAGCGTGTTTAGGGTTCATAAAGGTTCAATCGCGCCAAGGTAGCTCAGGTGGTAGAGCAGCACGCGCGCAAGCGCGAAACTCTGCGCGGCGTTCTCCGCTCCGGCGGTAGTGAGATGCAGGGTTACTTCGACTTTTAATCGGCTGGTCGTGGGTTCGAATCCCACCCTTGGCTCTGTAGGGCAGTGAGTTTGGCGGTTACTTCTGGTTAACTCGGTTCGACTCCGAGAGCCAGCCCGGCGCAAGCCCAAGCTGGTTCTTGCACCGCCAACAGCATTCTCCCTACATCAATAGGCAGTCAGTGAGCGGGTAGTGAGCATTCCGGTTACTTCGTTCGACGCGAGCGCCCTGATGGGCAGCCGGAGTCAGCATTCTCCCGCTCACTTTGTATATGAAAGGCAGGTGCGCTATGAGCTTCATCAATCGCAGCAAGCAAGCCAAGCTCCGCGCGCCCGTTCACCTCAACTGGATGGGCGGAGCCTCGTACGACATCAGCGATCCGCTGTTTCGTCTGCGCTTGGCGGCTTCGACGTGCTTCTTTGGCGAGCCGATGTACTACCATCGCGACGGCGACGATCCGCGCAAGGTACGGCACAACCCGCCGTCACGTCTGAGTGACGCTGAGGTTGCGCTCCTGCGTGTTACGCTGAACGCCATCGATCCGCAGGCATGGCGGGGTATGTCGCCCGCCGAGCTGATGGAAAGCGCCATCGACGCGGCGCTGGAAGCTAATCCCGAAGCCACCTTGCTTGAGGCGGTGCGTTTGCGTCAGGAAGAACATATCCGCACGACGCCGCAGGTGATCCTCGTGCGCGCCGCCCATCATGCAGCGGTCAAGGGCAGCGGTCTGGTACGCCAGTACGCGCCGCAGATCGTCACACGCGCCGATGAACCTGCCGTCGGGTTGGCTTACCAACTGGCGCGTTTCGGCAAGCCGATTCCCAACGCGCTCAAGAAGGCGTGGCGGGATGCGCTGGAAAACGCGAGTGAGTACGCGCTGGCGAAGTATCGCCTTGAGGGGCGCGAGTTCAAGCTGGTGGACGTGGTCAACCTCGTGCACCCGAAGAGCGCGGCGATTGACAAGTTGATGCGCGATGAACTGCGGCTCACCGAACAGACGTGGGAAGCAATCATCTCGGACATGGGATCGACGCGCGAGGCGTGGGAGCGGGCGCTCGACGTTATGGGGCACATGGCGCTGCTGCGGAACATTCGCAATCTGCTCGAACATGAGATCGCGCCGGAGCAGTTCGTCGATAAGCTGCGTGCAGGCGTGGCGGATGGCAAGCAGCTTCCGTTTCGTTACTACAGCGCGTACCGCGCAGTCGAAGCGACTGCGCCTAAGCCCGTCTTGACGGCGCTTGAAGACTGTTTGACATTGGCGCTCGGCAACCTGCCGCGCTTCAGTGGGCGCGTGATGAGCCT
>JACSRG010000713.1 GCA_014879865.1 Anaerolinea sp. | reverse complement strand
GAGCCAGGATCAAACTCTCCGTCATTGACTTCCTTGCTCTTCGTCTTCACAGTTCTGTTGTTAAGGTGCAGTGATTTTGATATTCACCCTGCTTGGTCGCAGGGATTAACATCATACCAAACTCCCGTTATGCGGTCAACCCGTTTTCTCGTTAATTTCCTGTAAGATTTTAACAATCTGCGGCACAGTCGCGGCGACCTCCGGCGACAGCGTTTCGCTCAAGCCGAAATCCGCTCCGCCGACCCCGATCAGGGATGCGCGCGGACACTTGCCATACCATGCAGATGCTAGACCGAGCAGCAGCGCCGGATCAACCTGATGTGACCACGAGTTGACGATCTGCGCGAGGGGCTCGACGGGGCAAACGGCAATCTCCCCTGCCGCCAGATCAAGGTTGGCATCGACAAACACGACGAAATCGGCACGCTGAATCGGATCAACCAAATCCAGCGTGAGCTGGTGACATGCGATCACCTCCCACGCCGACTCCGTCATTTCCATCAGCGTGTGGGCGACGTGGATGCCGATCCCATCGTCGCCCCGCAGCGGGTTGCCATAGCCAATCACCAGCATACTTCACCCTACGGCAGCCCGATCCACTTCATTATTCACGCACCAAACGATCCATCACCACGCCATCCGCGCCGATCAGATCGACGCTGAGCGGCATCTGTCCGATAGCGTGCGTGGAGCAGCTCAAGCACGGGTCAAATGCGCGGATGACCGCCTCCACCCGATTGAGCATTCCCTCTTCGAGATGATTCCCTTTGACGAAATGCCGCGCCATTTGCAGCACGCCGCGATTCATCGCCAAGTTGTTATTACCAGTGGCGATGATCAGATTTGCGCGGGTAATCAAGCCCTGATCGTCAATTTCGTAGTGATGCAGCAGCGTACCACGCGGCGCTTCGCTCAAACCGACGCCGGAATAGCTGTTCGGCTCGGCGAACGCGCGCACATGTTTGCTGAGAATATCCGACTTGTGCAGGATATATTCGATCTTCTCCCAGCAGTAGAGCATTTCGATCAAGCGCGCGTAGTGGTAATAGAACGAACTCTGGCGATTCTCCTTGCGGAAAATACGGAATTCGGCGTCTGCCAGCGGCACATCGAACCGGTCGGCGACATGCAGGCGCGCCAGCGGACCAACGCGATAAATGCCATCCGGGTAGCCGAGCGGCTTGTAGTACGGTGACTTCAGGAAGGTGTGCGGTTCGACCGCCTCGCCGATGAATTCGTTGTAATCAGCGGGCAGCAGCCCATCGGCGATGCGGTTGCCATCCGTATCGACAATGCGGACTTGACCATCGTACAGGGCGAAATTGCCCTCATCGACGATGCCCATGTAGAGTGTCGAGAAGTTGGCGAAGAAGTTGATTTCGCGCTCGAATTTATCCGTAATCGTCTTGACCCAGTCCAGCGCGCGCCGCGTCGCGGCAACCGCCGGCGGCAGCATCCGCAGAATCGTGTCGCGCTTCTCTTCGCTGAGCGGTTCGCTCACGCCGCCGGGAACGATCCACGCCGGATGAATCCGCTTGCCGCCAAGCAGTTCGATGATCTGCTGCCCGGTCTGGCGCAGTAGCACCCCATCCCGCGCCAGCGCCGGATCCGCTTCGGCGACGCCGAACAAATTGCGCTTTGCTGGATCAGAGTCCATGCCCAGCAGGAGATCGGGCGCTGACAAGTAGAAGAAGGACAGCGCATGTGACTGCGCGACCTGTGCCATGTTCATGACACGGCGCAAGTCCTTTGCCACGCGTGGGATCGTGACCGCCATGAGCGCGTCGCAGGCTTTCGCCGATGCGACGAGGTGACTCACCGGGCAGATGCCGCAGATGCGCGCCATGAGCGACGGCATCTCGTGGAAGGGACGCCCTTCGACAAACTTCTCGAACCCGCGAAACTGGGTAACGTGGAACTGCGCGTCTTCCACTTCGCCGAGGTCGTTCAGGTGAATAGTGATTTTGCCGTGACCTTCGATACGCGTCACGGGATCAATAACGATGCGTTGTGACATACCTGCTCCCATTTTATGCCCCGTTATGCGCCGAAGCGCGTCTTCGCAATCAAGTCCGGCATCCGACCTTGCAGCAGTTCGGTGAGCGCGTAGAGAATCGTGCTGGCGTGCGGCGGGCAGCCCGGCACGAACAGATCAACTTTGACCGCCGTGTGAATGGGACGCACGGTCGGGAGTAAATTCGGCACGACCAGCGACGGAATTTGCGGATGCGTCAGCGTTTCGTCGAGATACGCCCGTTCCATGACTTCATTCACGGCGAACGTGTTGCGCATCGCGGGGACATTCCCTGTCACCGAGCAGTCGCCGAGCGCGACGAGCAGTTTCGTATGCGCGCGCACGTGCTTGATCTTTTCGAGGTCTTCATCGCTGCTGATCGCGCCTTCAATCAAAGTGACATCGACTTCGGCAGGGAATTTCTTTAGATCAACTAGTGGGCTGTAGACCAGATCGATTTGATCCGCCAGATCGAGCAGCGCGCCGTCAATGTCCAAGAACGACATGTGGCAGCCGGAGCAGCCATCCAACCAGACTGTCGCCAGCCGCACTTTTGCTTTATTCGTGTCCATTGCGCGCCTTTCGCATAGTTGCCAAGTAGGGCAGGAAATCCCGATGCTTGACACTCTCCGTCACTGATTTCCCCTTGAGGAACAGCGCTCCGGTCGGGCAGACCTGCACGCATTTACCGCAGCTTGTGCAGGTTGGGGAGTCGCCCCACATCTGATCGAGGTCGGTGATCAGCTCAGACTTGATACCGCGTCCCTTGAGTCCCCACGTTTGCGCGCCTTCATATTCTTCGCACACGCGCACACAGCGCGTACACAGAATGCAGCGATTGAAGTCGTAGGCGTAACGCTCGTGCGAGGCGTCCATGCCGCGTGCCGGATTCAGATAGGGCAGGCGGATGTGATCTACGCCGAGCTTGACTGCCAGCCATTGCAGCTCGCAGTGCCCGTTGGCGACACACACCGAGCAGACATGATTGCCCTCGGTGAACAGCAGTTCGAGGATCGTCTTGCGGTATTCTTGCAAGCGCGGCGTGTCGGTGTTGACGACCATGCCTTCGCGCACCATCGTCGCGCAGGCGGGCAGCAGTTTCGAAATGCCCTGTACTTCGACCAGACACAGACGACACGCCCCGATGTCCGGCAGCCCGTCAAGGTGGCACAGCGTCGGGATGAAGATGTCGTTTTCCTGCGCCACTTCAAGGATCGATTGTTCTTCGTGACCGCTGACATCGCGGTCATTGATTCGCAGAGTAAATACGCGCCTCATGCCATTACCTTCATTTTGCACACGCCCGCCGGACAGTGTTTGTGGACGATATGCTCCAAGTATTCGTCACGGAAGTAACGCAGCGTACTTTGCACCGGGTTCGGCGCGGACTGCCCTAACCCGCATAGGCTCGTCGCCTTGACCATGTCGCATAGGCTTTCCAGCGTTTCTAGGTCAGAGAGATCGGCTTCGCCGGTCGTGATGCGGTCGAGCAAACGGTACATTTGCGCCGTTCCCACACGGCAGGGGATGCACTTCCCGCACGATTCGCTCATGCAGAATTCCATGAAATACTTGGCGACATCCACCATACACGAGGTCTCGTCCATGATGATCATGCCACCCGACCCCATGATCGAACCAATGCTCATCAGCGACTCGTAATCGACGGGCATGTCGAGATGGGCTTCGGGGATACAGCCGCCGGACGGACCGCCTGTCTGTACCGCTTTGAATTTCCGCCCGTTGGGAATACCGCCGCCGATGTCGAACACGATTTCGCGCAGGCTGATGCCCATCGGGACTTCGATCAAACCGGTGTGGGTGATCGCGCCGCTCAGCGCGAAGACTTTCGTCCCCTTGCTCTTTTCTGTGCCAATCGACGAGAACCACGTCGCCCCGTTGCAGATGATCGGCGCGATGTTGGCGAACGTCTCCACGTTGTTGATCAACGTGGGATGCCCCCATAAACCGGATTCGGCGGGGTACGGCGGACGTGGACTCGGGATACCGCGCTTGCCTTCGATGGACGCCATGAGCGCCGTTTCTTCGCCGCACACGAATGCACCTGCGCCGAGACGCACGTCGAGTTCCAAGTTGAACGGCGTGCCGCAGATATTCGCGCCGAGCAAACCGTGTTTGCCCGCCTGCCGGATCGCTTGGCGCAGCCGCTTGACCGCCAGCGGGTATTCGGCGCGCACGTAGATGTACCCGCGACTCGCACCGACGGCATACGCGGCGATGATCATGCCTTCGAGGATGCGATGCGGCGATGCTTCCATCACGCTGCGATCCATGAACGCGCCCGGATCACCTTCGTCGCCATTGCAGATGATGTATTTCTGATTGCCACGCGCTTTAGCGACCGTACTCCACTTCAAGCCGGTCGGGTAACCTGCCCCACCGCGTCCACGCAGACCGCTCTTGGTGATCGTGTCGATGACCTCGGCGGGAGTCATTTCGGTGATCGCCTTGATGGTCGCCTCGTAGCCACCTTCGGCGAAATAGTCGTCAATTTCGTCAGGGTTCAGCTTGCCGCTGTGGCTGAGGACAATGCGTTCCTGCCGGGTAAAAAACGGCGTATCGGTTTCGTGACTCAACCGCTTGACCGGTTCGGCATCCAAGCTCTCGACAATTGCGGCGGCGTCCGCCGGAGTCACACTGTGGTACAGGCGATTTTCGGGATCGACGCTGACCATCGGACCGGCGGCACACAAGCCCTGACACCCGGCTGGCGAGACTTTACATTCATGCTCTTTGCCGCGCTGCTTGAGTTCGTCGTCCAGCGCCGTCTTGATCTGATCGCTGTGGCAGGCGAGACACGCCGTCCCCATACATACATAAACGTGATGCTTAAACTTGGATCGTTCCTCTTGTTCGAGCGCAGCAGCACGCGCGAGTTCTTCAGCAATCATTTTAGAATTGCCTCGACTTTCGCCACTGCCTCGCTCGCCTCGAGCTTACCGACCACTTCGCCGTCAAAGGTCGCGGCGGGGGCTAACCCGCATGCACCGAGGCAGCGCGCCACTGACAACGACACTCGCTTGTCGGGTGTGGTTTCGCCGGGCTGAATGCCATAGCGCTCGTGGATGTGTTCGAGGATCGCGGGTGCGCCCTTGATATAGCAGGCAGTGCCCATGCACACGACACAGGCGTGTTCACCCTGCGGCTTGAGATTAAAAAAGTTGTAGAAAGTGGCAACACCAAAAACACGGCTGGGCGGCACATGCAGGCTGGCTGCGACGTATTCCAGTGATTCTTCATCTAGATAGCCGAACGACTCTTGCACCGTATGCAGCGTCTCGATGAGCGCATCCGGCGAAAACCCGTACCGACGCATCGTCCCCGTGACAATTCGCCAACGCTTGTCGTCTGAAGGGGGAGATATCACCGCCGTTGAGGGCATTGTGTTTCTCCTTACATGGTTAAAAGCGCCATTGGGAGGGGAGTTTCCCCCCTCCCGGCTTAGTGTATGACAGCGCGCTCTAGCCACGCACGGCAGAAACTCCCAATCATTTGTGACAAATGTCACAAATCATCATAATTCAAGGAAATTGAGGCGTAACAGGTCGAGGGCTTGCAGCGTGAGCAGGTTGCGCAGCGTACCGCCAACCTCGTACTGCGCCCCGGTGAAGTCGCAGAACGCCCCGATCCGCGCCCGCAAATGTGAGCGATCCGGTCCAATGCCATGATCCGGCAGTTCGCTTGCCGCCGCCCACAGGTTGATTAAGGGGATTTCGGCAGCGTCGGCGATGTCGATCAGCGCGGCGTTCATTTCCAGCGACAGCGGGTAGACATCCTGCCGTTCTTCCAGCACGACGAACGTCGTCAGGATCGGGATGACGCCCTGCGCCATCAACGTCTCGACGACTTCGATCATGGCTTGGCGGTAATCCTCCGCTGTGAGCGCCAGCACGTCGCGCCCGCCGAGCATGATCACGGCAACGCTTGGTTGCACCACGCGGATTTCGCACAGCAGCGGCGATTCGCCGCCCGCGCACACAGGGTCGGTTGCCCACAACGGATCCAGTACGGCGACGGAGGTGAATCCGCGAAAGGCGGCAACGCTGGTGGTCGCATGGGTGAACGAGTTAGCAGCATCGCCATCCGGCGACTGGTCGAAAAATGCGACCGTTTCGCGCAAGTGTTCAAACGCACCCCACACACATTGATCGCCGTCGTTCAAGCCGATGGGGTACAGAAAGTCACCGTTGGTCGTGTTGCTGTCGCCCACTGTCGTGAACACATTGGCGCGACTGCCGAGGCGCTGACCGAGCGCGAAAATCTCTGCCAGTCGTTCGGACTCGAAGTTGTAGAGCGTCGGCACGGAAAGCAGGCGATCCTCGAGGGCGATCACGTCGGTCTGGGCGTTGACGCTCATCCCGGCAAAGATCAGCCCCAACAGCACCACAAGAACGCAAACCCGAAACCTCATGTTAACGCCTCACCCACCCTAACGATTCGAGTTCCTCGCCAACGCGTTCGGCGAGCATCTGCGTTCCGTCCACCGTCAAGTGTACGGGCGTATCGGTGAATTCATCCGGCGGGATGCTGTCCCACAGGTCGAGATACGTAAAACCCGTCGCCCGCTGTTCGCCTGCCCACGCCGCCAGCAGTTCGCGGTACTGATCATACGCCCAACGTGGATAAAAGCTGTTATAGCGGATGTCACTGTTCTGCCCGCTGCTGATGTAGATCGGCTCATTGACGATCAACAGCGGTGCTGAACGTTCGGCGATCAAACCGATCCCATCCTCAAGCACGGGGAATACCAGATCAGTCAGCGGCGCGGCTTGGTCATAGCCGAACCATGACGAGTCCGGCTCAAAGTCCGACTGGCGGAGCGTGATTTCGTCAGGTATCACCTGATCGACGCCCGTTGCTGCCCACGCGAAGCCGTAAATTTGCAACCGCAGCCAGTCAGCGATCTCGCGGCGCTGCCCGACGAGCGTCTGCTCCCAGAGCAGACGGAACGAGTCGGCGGCGTTCTGCTGGACGAGCGCGGCGTCGATCTGCCGGTCCAGCGGGAATGATTGAAGTGTGACCAACCAGATGATCAAATCGGGCTCATATTGCATCGCTTCTTGCAGAATCAAACCGTCTTTTTCAAGCGCCATGCCGGGATAGCCGAGATTGTAGACCTCGATCCGCCGCCCGTCGGCGCTGGTATAGCCCAACGCCTCTAGCTGCGCGGCAAATGTTTCGTCATGTTCCAGTAACCAGCCCCACGTCCCCGAATCGCCAATGACGACAACGCGGTATTCGTCCGCCGCTTTCGGTCGGCTGATTTCGTGCGAGGCGAACATCGCCGGAAGGTTGGTCATCGTCAGGCTGTATGACGCCGCCGGGTTCTCGCCGTAGGGCAGACGGGCGCGCCCCGGCACCAGCGCGTTATAGATGGAAAGGCTGCTTAACGCCGTGAGCGGATTCACCAGCGCGTAGACGAGGTTGCACAGCGCAAACAAGATCGCCGCCTTGATCACGATGCGGATCAGCTTGCCCCACGTCATGCGCCACCTCCGAACAGAATCCGCGCCGTCTGGTCGAGCGGCAGCACAAACCACAGCCAGCCGATCACCACATAATGAAAGGTGATGAACCACGAGACGGCTGTCCACGCGCGTTTTTGCGTGGGCTTATTGTTCAGACCGCGATACCACGCCCGCGTGCGGTCGCTCCACTGCTTGTGGATAAACAAGCCTACGCCGTGCCAGATGCCCCACATAAGGAAGTTGAGCGTTATGCCATGCCACAAGCCGATCACGATCATCGTGGCAAGCTGCGCGATCAACACGTTGAGCGTCGAATTCCACTTGCGCTTGATCAACGCGCGCGACAGCGGCGAGAAGACATACGCCCGCGCCCACGCGCTGAGGGTCATGTGCCAGCTTTGCCAGAAGGCGGTCAGGTTGGACTTGAAGTACGGGCGGTTGAAGTTCTCCGGCAGGCGAATGCCGAACAGAATGCCGATCCCGATGGCAATATCGGTATAGCCGCTGAAATCGAAGAACAGGCGCAGCGCATAGCCGTAAAGCAGCAAGATGAACGAACCGGGAGTCGTCGTCTGGTCGGCGATGGTCGGGTTGAGCGCCATACCGAGCGCCAGACTGTCCGCGATCACAAACTTCTTGAACAAACCCATCGCAATCCGCCCTAACCCATCGCTCCAGCGCACGGCGTCCATGCCGACGAGTTCGGGCAGCGCGCGAAAGTCCTTGACGAAGCGTTCGGCGCGGTCAATCGGTCCGGCGACGAATGCCGGGAAGAACAGCACATAGGTCGCGTACTCACGCAGAGTCAGGGCGGGCAGCAGCCCTTGCTGGCGGTCACGAATGGTGTGAATTAGGCGAAAGGCGATGTACGAAAAGCCGATCCAGTTCAGGTCGAACGCCGACGCCAACGCGACATCTTGCCCCGTACCGCCGCGCCACGCCCCGCTGATCATCTGTGCCAGCGGTTCGGCTTTGAGCAGCACGAACAGCGCCACGATCAGCAGGACTAACCCGGTCAGCGACAGGACGCGCCGTCCGGCGACCACCAACCCTCCGACGACGAGCAGCGCCAGCGCGACCAGCAGCGGATCGGGCGGGCGTGACGGCGTGATGCGCCATTCAGCCGGTAGGAAGCGCATCAGCGCCAAGCCGATCACCAGCGCGACGATCACCACCAGCGTGATCGCGTCGCTCCGCTCAAACGCCGAATCTTTCGGGCGGGTGAACCACCACCCGGTGACGGTCAAGCCGATGGTCACGGTCGGCAGGATGAAATCGCTAAACCGGATCGGCAGGAAAGGCTGAAAGACATACACGCCGATCACGCTGATGATCAGGAGCGCCCATCCCCGCCAGCGCGACGGAAGCAGCACACTATAAAAGAACGCCCCGATACTGAGGATGAGGATGCCGCGAAGATCGAGCGTCACAGCTTAGAAACCCTGATAAATCCACTGCGGCGCGCTGTCCGTCGTGACGATGATCAGCAAGATCACGAGCAGGCACACGCCCAAGGCGATCAAGTTTTCGCGGGAGAACCAGCGCCGCACGAGACCGCCTCCCCCCTCCTGACCTGTGTCAGAGAGGGAGTGAGGCTGAGAGGTGTTTTCCGACATAACGACTATTCTGCCTCTCCGCACCATTTCCATTCGCCGTCCTCTTGAACGACGTTATAACTGCTCAGGGGGAATTCGGTCGTTTCCGTACCATATTCGGCGAGGATTCTGCCTGTGCAGGTGACGACACTGCCATTCGCCGTGCAGTCCATACCATCAAGGCGCGCGCCTTCGACCGTTGCGAACGACGACGCCTCACGGCTCAACTGCGCCTCAAACGCGCTGCACAACAGCGGACGCATAGCATCTGCGTCGCTGGCGACCTTCGCCGTTAAATACCGTTCGACCACGTCCGCCGCATCACCGCCGCCTGACCCGCCGCAAGCTGCCAGTACCAACAACAAAAGGAGTATTCCAAGTCGCTTCATTACTATCAGTCCATTCCCAGTGTCAGGCGAAGTTCATCTAACATTCGAATTGAAAGCAGGTTGCGCAGTGAAACACCATACCACGACTCATGTCCGGTGTCATATTTTAAATAGGCGAAACCGCTGTGCGTCATGTGCGTGAGATCGCTCTCCAAACCGTAATTGTCGAGTGGGCGCGCCGCCATCCACAGGTTGATCAGCGGGACTTCATACTCGGCGGCGAGATCGATGATCGCTTGGTTCATCGCGACCGACTGCCACCAGAATTCCGAGTCGGGGCTATAGCTGAAGGTAGAGAGCACCGGTATGATGCCGCGTGCCAGCGAGAACTCGACGATCTGGCGCATGTTGTCGGCAAAAGTTCCGGCATCAATGTGGCGCGCATCGTTGCTGCCGAACATGATGAAGGCGATGCTCGGCTGTTTGCGCCGGTATTCGCATTGAAGTGGATTTTCGCCGCTGTTGCATAGTTCGGGGTCAGCCCACATCGGGTCAAACACCACATAACTCGTCAAGCCGATGCGCGCCGCCGCGCTCACACCTGCCGCCGATTCGCCAAAATAGCGGATGGTATCGGCGAGATAATCATACGACCCCAAGACGATTTCTTCGTAGCTCATCGGCGTGAGGTACTGCGAGTCGGCGGACAGGCTGTCGCCCACTTTGGTGATGATCCGGTCGTGGTTGCCGAGCGCTTGCCCGCGCTCGTACACATCGATCATGGCGGCGCTGATGGGGCTGATCAGCGGCGGGACGTAGAGCGCCGCGACCGAGGGCTGCTCGATCTGAGCCGGATCGCTGTCGGCAGCGGTCGCATTCACCGGAATTTCGCTGAAGAGCATTTCGGGGTTGGTGTTGAGGTAGCCGGTCATGACCCACCCGGCGAGGTCAATATCGTCGTTGACGACGTACAGCCAGTTGCCAACGCTGTTGCGCTCGCGGACTTCGGCAGGGATACCTGCCCGCAGCCAAGCCACCGTCAGGTAGCTGTCGCCGGGACCTTCATAGAGGATGGCATCACGATAAGCGGTAACGGTCGGGAAATTGGTTTGCGCTGCGGTGATATTCGCAGCCAAGATCAGCGTGAGACACACGATGACTTTCCGAAACAAGGACACACGCGACTCCGTCATGTTCAGGCGACTCGCCTAATTATCATGACAATCGCGCAGAATCGTAGTGCCTGTTTGCTTCAGCTCAAAGTGGCTTCTTCGCCCCGTTTCTTTTCGTGCTGCTGAACCTTCACTTGATCGTGGTCATCTTCGGGGATGAGCGCGATTCTGCCGTCCGCCTCCAGAATCGCCCATTTGATCTGCGTGAGTTCGTATAACCCCGCCTTGTGCATCTCCGAGAAAACTTCGTCCGGCGTGACGCGCTCTTTGGCGAGGTTTGCCGGAATGAACTCACCCCGGTTAATCAACACGGTCGGCTGACCGTTCAGAAGCTCGTCAGCGCGTTCGCTGCGCTGCACAATCAGCGAGGTCACATAGACCATCGCCAGCAGCGTTGTCACCGCGATGATGGCATTCGTCAGCGAGAAGTCATCGCGGGCAAGCGCTTGCGACACCATTTCGGGGATGATCAGCAGCGTCACCAGCTCGATAGGCGAAAGCTGACCGAATTCACGCTTGCCCATAATGCGCAGCGTGACCAGCAGGAATATGTAGATAATGGCGGTGCGAATGACTGTTTCCACGAGGTATCTGTCCTACGGGAAAACCAGTGTGCTGAATGAGACGGTGACCGGCACAGCCGCGCCTTGCACGATAACAACGCAGTCCAAGCGACCGTACTCCTCGGCGCGCAGCGCGATCATGACCTGCCGCGTCTCATCCGGCTGCACATCCGTCAGGTCAATTTCGAAATACTCGTCCGTCACGCGATCCAACGACGGCTCAAAATCCGTTTCTGTGAAGTTCGCGATATACGGCGCGCCGACCTGCACGGTAAGCTCGTCGAGCACCTCATCACTCGTGTTGGTCACGGCAATACTCATGCCGTCCACCTCTTTGTACCGAACCCGTTCAAGATAGGTCACAGCAACGCTTACGTCCGTGCCTGCTGCCATGACCTGCCCTTTCGTTCTGCCAAAAACCCCGAGCAATGCCATCAGCGGGATCGCAAGGAGCACCAGCACCCCGATCAAGTGCAGCGGGTAGAACTGCCAGTAGCGCCCTACGGCGGGTGCTTCAGGAATAGCGGGCGACTGGTTTTGGCTGCCCAAAGTTTCCGACTTCCTTATCGACCATGAAGCGTTCAAGCGCACGCTCAAAGGAAGGGAGCGCGTCGGGATAATCTTTCATGTAGTGTCCGTATTTGACGCGGTTGGGCACGCGCCCGATTAACGCCAGTCGTTCGCTTTCCTCGCGGAAGCGTTCAATGGCAAAAGCGGCGAAGTACGCCGCGCGGGCATCATACTGGTCGTGAATTTTCTCGATTTCTGCCGCCGCATTCGGACTGTAAACGCGCACGAGTCGAGTCAGCTTGCGAGCTAGAGCATGGTGGTCTGTCATTCCATTCACCATCCTTTCAATTCACATTACGCATAATGTAAAACGTAATGTTGGATCGATCTATGGGTCATTTGGGCTATTATTCGCCCCCTTACGTTAAGCTTCCGACGCCATTGGTGCTGGCGATGCGGTGGCGTACCCGCCCCGCATGCATCGGTTCTTCACTCGTGCGGATCAAACCATCGCCGGGCTTGCCCATGTACTCACTATCGATTTCCAGCGGCGCGCTCCCGGCGAAATCCTTCCATGTGACCTCTTCCTCACCGAGCAGCCAGTGGTTGACCAGTTCGACGCCCTGCATCACCGAGTGATCCATGTTGCCGATCTCGTAGCACCACGCGCCAAAGCGTCCCCGGCTGTAAATGCCGTGATCGCGCAGATACGGCTGAATCGTCGCCAGCGCGCCGTTGCGATCCACTGTCGGCACGGGGTAGCTGTAATCCACGTCGATTAAATAGGTGGTGACGATCCGGTCAAGATCGGCGGGTTCGAGGATTTTGGTGTTGATCAAGCCCGCCACCACGCGATCTACGATGGTGCGCTTGTCTTCGGGCTTATGTTCGCTGCGGCTGGTTTCGGTCAGCAGCAAAAAGTGATTCGGATCGGGCGTGATATACGGCGAGTAGTTCGATAGGTAGGTGACGCGGTAGAACGGCGCGTCCGCCTCGGGGAAATAGAGCCAGCATTTCTCGCTCGGCGTTGGGCGCGCTACCCCCACCCCGACGATGAAACCGCTGGAATGATGCAAGCCGCGCGTCGCTTGACGCACGACATCCGGCGGGTCTGCCAGCCGGTTGACGAGCAGATCGAGCGGCATGGTATTCAGCAGCAGGTCGTAGGTGACCACTTCGCCGTCGCCGAACGTGACCGTTTTGGTCGCCGGGTCAACGCCGACTGCCGTCTTGTTCAGGTGCAGATTCTCGCGGATATACTTTTCGAACGGGGTGTACAACCCGCCCGTGCCGCCATAGAGGGGATACTTGAACATGTTGTTCGGACCCCAGCCTTTGTCCGCCGAGTCGAGCAGCACATTCTTGAGGATGCGCTCAATATTGGGCATAGCAACGCGTTCGCCGAGCCAATCGCGACTCATATGCGTCACCGGATGCGCCCAGACTTTGAAGTTGTACGGTTTCATGAAGTACTTGGCGATCCCCTTGCCGAACTGCGCGTCGATCAGCTCGTCGAAGGTCGTCGCTTGGCTGACGGCTTCCGGGTGCTTGCCCGCTTCGATCAAACCGAGCAGGCATTCGAGCAGGATTTCGCGCGGGAGGTAGCCGATATTGTTCTGGAACGGATACGGGACGAACCGATCCATCATCCACACCCACGCCTCGCGCATGATCTCCGTGTAGTTGTCGCCAAGCAGCTTATCGACGAGATCGTCGAAATACTTGTAGTGGGAGAACATGACATGCCCGCCGATGTCATAGGTAAACCCGGCGCTGTCCACAAAGCTGGTCGCCAAGCCGCCGATGTAGTCATTGCGCTCGTAGATCGCCCAGTTGCGATAGCCGAGTTCTTGCAGACGGTAGGCTGCTCCTAACCCGGTGGGACCTGCGCCCAGAATGACGATTTTACGCTCAAGGTCTGCGCTGTTGTGCTTTCCGTTCGTGGTCACTACATGCCTCCTATCAGGATATTTGCGCGGTCGTTTTGGTCTTCTGCTGCTCCAACCGGGCAAGTTCATCCCGGACGAGTTTGCGATCCAGCACGCGCTGCATCTGGCGCGTGATGCTGTCCCACGTCGATTGGGTGAGGATGTCTTCCACCTTCGCCCGGTGCGTGTCGGTTTGCGCCAGCGCCGCTTCGATCTGGGCGATGAAATCCTCCGCCGTCGCAGCTATCGAGACGACTTCGCCGTACAATTCCACGACGTCGTGGATTGGCGTCGAGACGACGGGCTTGCCTGCCGCCAAGTATTCGAGCGTCTTCGTCGGGCTAAGGAAGCGAGTCGCTTCGCTCAACGCGAACGGGATGAGCGCGACGTCGAAGTACGCCAGATACGCGGGCAGTTGGTCATAGCTTTTCATACCGGCGTAATGCAGATTTGGCGCTTGGGGCAGTTCGGCACGGTCGATTTTGGCGACCGGTCCCACCATTACGATGTGCCAGTCGGGGCGCGCCGCCGCGATTTGCGCCAATAGATTCAAATCCATGCGCTCGTCAATCACGCCGAAGTAGCCGAGAATCGGCGCATC
>JACSRG010000454.1 GCA_014879865.1 Anaerolinea sp. | reverse complement strand
AACGTGGTGCTGGCGATCATCGCCGCGCTGCAAGTTTTTGATGTTGGGTGGGTGCTGACGCGCGGCGGTCCCAACGATGCGACCCTGTTCTATATGCTGAATTTGTATGAGCGGGCATTCCAGATGGCGCAGATGGGCTACGCCTCGGCGCTGGCATGGATTCTGTTCATCATCATCATGGTGATCACGCTGCTGGTGATTCGGTCTTCGACGGCGTGGGTCTACTATGAGGCGGAGGTGCGCTGAGCTATGGATGTCGCAAAGCAATCGACCATTCGCGGGCGCGCCGCCGACCGCTGGCACATCATGCGCACCTCCAAACGCTGGCAAAGCGGTATCCGCCACGCCGCGAGTTATGTTATTCTGGCGCTCGGCGCAGCATTCATGTTGTTCCCGATGCTCTGGATGATCTCCGCCAGTTTGAAGCCCGGTTGGCAAATTTTCACCGATCCGCCAATCTGGATTCCGCAGCACTGGGAAGAAGTGCGCGTCGGCAGCACCAACCGGATGCTCAATCTGTGGCGTGTAGAGATCGAGGGGCAGACCGAGAAAGTCATCGAAATTGGCTTGCGGCGCTATACGACGGTCATCGACGCCGCGCTGCTGCAAAACGTGATCGCCGTGCCGGCGGGCGAACTGGGTGAGGCGATCCCCACGACGGTTGGTGACCTGACGATGAACGTGCGCGACTGGACGACCAACGGCGCGACGCGGCAGGTGGTCGCACTGGCGCGCGGCGACAATGACACGCTGGTCGTCGCGGATGTCGTCGATTTGCAGACCGCCGCGCTGCGGATGCCGCTCGATGAAGTGAACGCGGGCGGGCGCGCGTCACCGGAGATCGGCGGGGTGGAGTTTCGCGGGCGCGAGATCGAGACGGCGGACGGCGTCCGCCAGATCATCCCCATTGGACCCGAGTCGCAGCTTACGGTCGTCGGCTCACCGGAGATCGCCGCTGCTGCGCTCCTCGTACCCGTCGAACAGTTAGACGAGGCGGGGTTTGCCCCGGTCGGACAAACCGAACTGCCCCAGTTCACGGTCGAAGGGCAGGACGGTGAGTTCATTGTGCTCGTGCAGGAGTCATGGCAGCCTGTGATCGACGAAGCCGAGTTCGACGCCTACGCCTTTATCGCGCCCCGAACACAGCTTACCGACGAGCAGACGGTGATCGTCAACGACGTTGCCATGCAAGGAGCGACGTATACCGCTGACACCACGACAACACCGGTGATCGTGCTGGTGAGCGGCACACAGGCGAGTATCGTGATCCCGGTCAGCCAAGCGGCATCACTGCGTGCAGCACAGCTTGGCGGGTTGACCAGTGCGCGCGGCGATCAACTAAACCGCATTCCCTTCCGTGTTCAGGATGGCTTCAGCGATGATGGCGCGGCGCGTTCGGTCGCACTGGTGGGCAATCCGCGTGACTTGGCGCTGATCGTTCCGACTGCTTCCGTTAGCGAGGCGTTCGACGTCAACCCGACGGCGCTGTCGCGTGCCATGTACCCGCAGCTCGACTTCGACGGCTATGTCGAGGCGCTGCAAACGAAAGTCGGCGAAACTTACTTCCCGACCTTCTTTCGCAATTCATTCGTGCTGGTGGTGTTGAACACCATCGGGCATGTGCTGTCGTGCGTCGTCGTCGCCTATGCGTTCGCCCGTCTGCGCGCGCCGGGCAAGAGTTTCTTCTTCGTCCTGCTGTTGGGGACGATGATGCTGCCGTATCCGGTGACGCTCGTGCCGGTCTACGAAATATTCCGCGATCTGGGCATGGTCAATACGCTGTGGCCCCTCTTCCTGCGCTCGTTCTTTGGCAACGCCTTCCTGATCTTCATGCTGCGCCAGTTCTTCACGACGATCCCGCGCGAACTGGAAGACGCCGCGCGCATCGACGGCGCGAGTACGCTGCAAATCATCGCACGGGTGATCGTGCCGCTGAGCAAACCCGCCATCGCCACCGTGATCATCTTCACGTTCTGGTGGACGTGGAACAGCTTCCTTGAGCCGTTCATCTTCCTCTCCAGCCCTGATCTGTTCCCCGTGTCGGTCGGGCTCAACTTCTTCAATGACCAGTACGGCACGATCTTCTATGATCGATTGATCGCCGCTTCGGTTATGAGCATGGTGCCCATGATCGTGTTATTCTTCTTCGCTCAGCGGTACTTCATCGAGGGTATTCAACTGACCGGATTGAAGGGTTAAGTCATGAAGCGTAATGTGATTCCGTCCGACGGGATGATTATCACCGAGGACACCGAATTCGCTCCCGGCGTGTATGCGCTGCCGAACGGCGTGAGCATCGGCGCGGACAATGTCACCGTGCAGGGCAGCGGCACATTGATTATCAGCGCGCAGCAGGACGGTGTAGGTATCCGCGTCGAGGGACGCAGCGGTATCACCATCCGCGATCTGGCGCTTTCCGGCTACTACCACGCGATCCGGTGTGATGTCTGCCGGGATGTGACCATCGAATCGATCAAAGTGCGCGATACGTGGGAGATCGAAGGCATCGACACGTTCCTGTACCTGTGGCTGCCAATAGAGCAGGTCTACGGCGGCGCGATCCTGCTGCATGGCGTTGATGGCGGAGTGGTTCGGCGCTGCGATCTTCAGCACCAGTTGAACGGGCTGCTGCTGTACAACTGCGATCATCTGACCGTCGAGGACAACAACGCCTCGTTCAACAGTGGTTGGGGCGTTTACCTGTCGCGCACCAATGACAGCCTGTTCCAGAACAACCGCTTCGACTTCTGCAACCGGCTCTATCGACGCCCCGAAGACGGTTCGATCCGCGCGGAAGCCGATACGGCGGGCATGGTGCTGGTGAAGGGATCATCGCGCAACCGCTTCTTGAAGAATACGTGCATCGCGGGGGGTGACGGTATCTTCCTATGCGGGTATGAGCATCCCGGCGTGAAAGAGCCGTGCAACGACAATCTGTTCGAAGAGAACGACTGCCGCCTGAGTCCGAATAACGCCATCGAATCGACCTTCTCGAAGGGCAATATCTTCCGGCGCAATGATTGCAGCCGGTCGAACTACGGTTTCTGGATGGGCTATTCGTGGGATAACGTGCTCGAAGAGAACATCGTGGAATTCAACCGCTGGGCGGGGATCGCCGTCGAGCACGGTTTCGACTTCGTCCTCAAGAACAACCGGATTCGCTTGAACGGCGATGGGGTGCGCCTGTGGACGCGCGGCGGCGTGATCGAGCACTGGCAGGGGCACGAGGTGACCTACAACTTCACGCTGACCGACAACCTGTTCGAATCGAATACGATTGGCTTCAACGCCTACACAGGCGCGAACACGCCGGATCTCTCATGTCACGATTTTGACGTACGCGGGAATACCTTTAAGGATAACCGCATCGGGGCGCGTTACGGGCGCGTCGAAAACTGCACGTTGAGCGACAACACGTTCACGGACAACGTCGTCGCGGCGGTGCAGCTCGAAGGCAATCCGGGAGTCAGCATCGACGGCAACCGCTTCGAGGGCAACGCGGCGGAGATCGTTCAGAAATAAGGGTACGGGGTGACTGAGAATAGTCACCCCGTTACTTTTCACTGGCGCGTGGACAGATAATCCACAATCTGACGCAGCAGAAACAGCGCGGCGGGGCTGTGCTGAATACCCGTCACCTGATCGCCCGCGCCTCCCCAGAAGCGCAGCGATGACGCGATCAAGCGCCCGCTGCCCATTTCCAGTTCGACCAAATAATCGAGCAGGGTGAACAGGCGCGCATCGAGCCGGGTGAGGATCGGTACGCGGCGCGCATCCGCTAGGCTGGTGGTGTCCAACGCATGATCAGCGGCGAGGTGGTAGAACTGAAGATCGACATGCCCTGCGTGCGGGAAACCGTGCCACAGCGGGTGATCTTCGATCAGCTTGATCGACTCGCGCCAGAACGGGACTGGCTGTGCCGGGAACGCGCCGTCCCCCGTTTGCAGCAGGATGGCACGACCGCCGCCGCGCACAAATGCTTCGACCTGCGGCGTCCAGACGCTCGCGAGAATGACCTCATCCGGTAGAAACGCGGCAGGCGGGAAGGTGCCGCCAAATGCGCCGACCGGATCATAGGCGGTCACACCCTCGCCCCATTGCTGAGGCGTAGGGTAAAGCCAGAGCCGCCACGTATTGGCGACATCTCCATCGAGATCGGCTTCGAGCTGCCACATCTGCGCCGCTTCGATGTGGGGCAGGGCGAGATCGAGGGCGGCAATTTCGCTGACCCGTCCGTGCAGACTCCCCGCCGTGATGCTGCTGCTTCCCATCAGCGCGCTTGAGCCGTCAGGACGAACGAGCCGCCAGCGCAGTTCCCCGCCGGCGAAGGATGTGTGTGCCAGCAGCAGACGAAAACTCGCCGTCGTCCCACCAACGTAATTGAACAGATCAACCGGTGCGGGGCGGTCGCCGCCGTTGACCCATTGGCGCGCGCGTCTGCCTTCCAGCAGCAGCACCGACTCGTCGTTGAAACGCCGGAAGGCGTCGGGATCGAATTTGCTGCGTCCGAGATCGTCGAAGACGCCCGACGTACTGATCGGCGTGTCACGCAGTCCGGTGAGCACATACCCGCCGACGTAACCGGTCGCGCGCGTGCGTTCGAGGATGAACTTACGTTTCAAAAACGACTCCCGCCGCGAGATGGTGACCAACTGCGCATCGCTGAACGGGAGCGCATGTGCCGCCATGCGCGTTTCCTGTTCGCTGTATGCCCAGCGTCCGGTGTTTCCCTCCACGCCGAGCAGATCGCGCCATGCGGGACGTTCACCGCCCGCGTTCAGTTCCGCCGGGTCACGGTAGTCGTCGCTGTCGCAGTACTCGCCGAAGATCCACGGGCGCGGCTGCTGCCATTCGCGGTAAAAGTGCTTTAGCAGCGGGGCGAAGTAGTGCAGATCGGAGTAGAAGTGATAATCGCTGAAGTCGGCGAAGTCGAAATCCAGTCCCGCGTAGGCTTCGCCCGAACCGCTGTTGTCACAGGCAAGCACGCCGGTCGTGCCTCCGCGCACGATGGCGTTCAGCTCGCCGAGCAGCGCCGCGTCCGCCATGTCGATGCCGAGCTCGCAGCCGAGGCTGTAGATCACGATTGACGGGTGATGGTGAACGCGCCGCAGAATGTCGCGGTATTCGAGCGGCGCTTGCCCGCGTAAATAGTCGTTGATGCGCTGCCACCACATCGGCAGTTCCAGCCAGAGCAGCATCCCCTCTTCGTCGGCGATCTCAAACAGGCGTTCCGGTGGCACGAACAGGCAGAGTTTGACCAGATTGAAGCCGAGCGCACGCACGCGCCGGAACTCGTCGCGGATTTCGTCGTCGGTGGCGACCGGCGCGAGGGTGTGCGGATTCCAGCCCCAACTGAGAATGCCGCGCACGCCGTAGGGTTGATCGTTGAGCAGGAGCGCTTCGCCCTGTGCGCGCAAACTCCGGAAGCCGAAGCGACGGCGCGTTTCTGCCAGTACCGCGCCGTCGCGGATCAGGCGCAGGCGCAGATCGTAGAGGGTGGGCGTCTCCGGCGACCAGAGCGCCGGATGCGGGACGGTCAGCGTGAATTCGTCGGATGCGGCTTCGAGGCTGGCGACCGGTACGCCGTTTGCATCCAGCACATCGACCTGCCAACGATCCGGCTTCGCGGGCTGTTCGCCAAAATAGTCGAGTGCTGCGCTGGCGCGGACTTCGCCCGTTCGCCAGTCCGCTTGAATGTTTCCCATGCGGAAGGCTGGCGCACGCTGCGCGATCAGCGTGACGGTTTGCCACAGCCCGCCAAAGGTGCGCGCCACGTAGGGAACAAAGCCCACCAGTACATCACGGTAGGGGAAAGGGCTGCCCTCGCCGCCCGGTTTGGTGACCGTCAGCGTGATGGTGTTGGTCGCTCCGGCATGAACCACGCCGGTTACGTCGAATTCGAACGGCGTCCACATGCCATCGTGCGTGCCGACGATCTGCCCATTGACGCTGACTTCGACACGATAGCTGACGGCTTCGAAGCGCAGAAACACGCGCGCCCCTACCCAGTCGGATGGAAGCTCGACCGAACGGGTGTAAAGCGCCGTGACCGCGTCGTGCGGGTAGCCCTGCGTCTCCCAGACCCCCGGCACGGTGATCGCGCCGGATTGATCGCCGATCTCGATCTGCCATGTGCCGTCGAGCGACAGGCGCTGCGAATGGATGTTTTCGAGCATCATCGGCTACGGGCGCGGCAGGCGCTGTTCGACGGGCAGCAGGGCGGGGAACGGCTTGTGCGGTTCCGTCTGATACCAGTACGCCGTCGATGCGTAGTCGTTGGTCAGCTTGTTGGCGTGCCCGTGCTCAATCGTGACCCGGATCGACTGCTCGAAGAAGATCGGGTCTTCGATGTGGTAGCGGTAGAGCGTATTCTTGCCTCGCCAGCGCCAATCCTCCGTCCCCTGATTCAGGATCACGCCGTGATAGGGCGCGCTGTATTCCTGCGTGGGACAAAACGCCGTGTTGAAGTAATCTTCTGTGCCTGTCCCGTAGAGACTCGGCAGCGGTTCGCCGTCGATCAGGATCATGTCGTCGCCTTCGCCGTACCAGTCATTTGCCTGCCGTGAGAAACAGTCCACGTCGAGGTGGCAGCCGACATAGTGCCCGCGACCTTCCGCATCAAGGATGACATAATTCTTTTCCCCGGTCAGGTTCGGCTCTGCCCATGCTGCGCGCATCGCATCGGGGTTATCTTTCCAGCGCACGGCGGGGTCTGCCCACCCCGGCGTCGGGTTGACGCGCCGCCACTGCGCGTGGAAGCGCGCGTACTCATCCAGACGCGTGCCGTCCGGGTAGGCTTCATAGTCGATGTAGAAATAGAGGTTGGTCGTGTGGGTCGCTTCGTTCACCATCTCGATGCGCATCCGGCTTTGATAGGGCATGGGAAACCAGCAGTTGAAACTGCGCCCATCCTGCGGACTCATTTGCAGCGGCAGCGAGACGAAATTGCGGATCAGATTGTGCCCCATCCCGAAGAAATCGCCGATGGGCACTTCGACACTGGGCGACTCTTCATCATCCCAGTACATGCGCACGACGAGTTTGCGAAAGACGAACGGGTCTTCACACCAGAGCGTCATCCAGATGTGCTTAATGCAGCCTGCGCCTGCTGCCTCTGCGATGGTGCGCGTCTCGCCCGGCGCAATTTCCCACCAATCCCGGTTGCCGCCGGTGGGATCGTAGCTGGACGCCCGCTTGCGTTTGACGCCCGGTCGCAAACGCGCAAGTTCTGACAGTGTGCTCCTACCGATCATCGTACTCCCCCTAAGTGTGTGCTTGCCCGTGCCAAATGCTGCCTTGCCCCGGCGCGATGACGACACTCGTCCCGTGCACTGAGGCTGTAAGGTCTTGCTCGCTCCGGTTTTCGATGCTCACCCCGTCAGGCGTGATCTCGACATATGCCTGCTGCCCCTTCCAGACCACCGGAAACGCCAACTGCGTCCACTGGTGCGGGAGGTGCGGGTTCAGGGTGAGCACATCTGCCTGCATCGCGGTGCGCAGTCCGCCGAACCCGAAGACCGCGATCTGCCAGTTCATCCCCTGCGCGGCGATGTGAATCCCTTCTTCCGCACCGCCGTCGAAGTCGAGATGCAGGCTGCGTTCCCAGAATGCCCATGCCTGATCGGCGAAGCCGAGCCGCAGCGCGATCAGCGCATGGACGCCGGGCGACAGCGATGAATCGTGGGTGGTGTAGGGCAGGTAGTAAGCCCACGCCTGACTCACCTCGGCGTCGCTGAACTCGCCGGGAAACAGCATCATGAGCAGGAGGACATCCGCCTGTTTGAGGCAGCGACTGCGGTACAGCCGTTCCTGTGATACCTGTGCCGCGAACGGCTTCGTCCGATCCCGCCACAGCGCCGCGAAGTCGATTTCGGCGAACTGTTCGAACTCTTCGCACTGAAGCAGCAGACCATCGGCGCGGCGCGGCAGCGGCAGGTTGTGCGCGCTCGACAGGCAGCGTTCGCGCAGACCCTCATCCGCTTCGACGGCGGCAGCCAGCGAGAGCGCGAACGCCACCATCCGGTTCGTATAGGCATTGTTGTTGGTGATCGGCGCGTATTCGTCGGGACCCATCACGCCGAGCAGACTGGGATAAGCATCGTCGGGACGCCCGTCGATGCGTTCCAGCCAGTAGGCGGCAGTTTCGCGCAGCACAGCGCGTCCATCCTGTGCGAGATAATCCGGCTGTGCGGTGGCTTGCGCGGTATGAGCAAGCCCGTACACGACATCCGCCGTGACGTGAACCTCGTGATCGCGGTACTGCCAGTTCGGGCACTGCTCGATTCCGTCCGCGTCACCCTCCCATGGATAGCGCGCCCCCGCATAGCCGAACTCGGCTGCATTCCGCTGCGCCCCTAACAGGGTGCGGATGCGAAAATCGGTGAGCATTCGGGCGCGTTCGGGATCGGTATACAGGAAGAAGGGGAGCAAATACATTTCCGTATCCCAGAAGTACAGCCCGCGATAGGCATCCCCGGCATACGCCTTCGGGTCGATGGCGACACGGTCGTGACCGGGATGCGCGCGCAGCAGATGATAGAGCGCTGCCCGGAGCGCGATCTGCGAGTGATTATCGCCAGAAATGCGCACATCGGCATGTTCCCACCGGCGCTGCCAGACCGCCGCGTGTTCAGCCAGCAGCGTGTCGAAGGGGGTATCGAGCGAGTCGAAATCGGATAGGATCAATTCTCCCTCGTCAATATTCGTGGTGACGAGTGTGGCTTTCTCGAAGGTGATGCTCTGCCCCGCGTGCAAGGGGATCGCGGCACGCAGATGGGCGGCACGTTCTCCTGCGACATAATCCCACGTCGCGCCTCCCAGCCGCGCCTGACTGATCTCATGCACTTCGTCACCTGTGTCCAGCACGACATCGCAGCGCAGCCGTGCCGCGCCAAGCCGCTCGAAGCGTACCTGTGTGAAGTGGTCATAGCCGCTCGTTCGCACGCCTGCATCGATTCCCGCTTCAAGTAGGAGGTGGGCGTCACGGTCGCTGGTGAGAATGAGCCGCTGCACGAAGAGATGCGGTTGTGCCGCGCTGGCGAAGCGCTCGAACGTCAGGTCGATGCGCGCGCCGGACTGTGTGTGCCAAGTTAGGCTGCGCGAGAGCAGCGCCGTTTTCAGGTTCAACGCGCGTTGATGATGCAGCAGCGCCGACTGCCGAATGTCCAGCCGTTCGCCATCGACGCTGGGCACGATCTGCAAGAAACAGGGCAGATTCGCCATCTCTTTGCCCATCAGCGGGTGATTCCCGTAGATGCCCGGCACGAACGTCCCCCACTTCGACCGCATATCGGGGAACTGCTCGGCGGTCACATTGGCAGGGCGACGCATGTAGGACTGGTTCTGCGGCGCGTCGCTCAGATGTTCCTCAAGCGACCCGCGCACATGCAGGTAGCCGCTGCCCTGTGTGAACAGCCCTTCCCAGCCTTTTAAGGCGGCGACATCGGAAGGTTCTGGCTGACTCAACCACCAGTTTTCGCTTGTCATGCCGGACTCCGAACACAGATTATTTCACAGGCGAGGTTTCACGTCTGCAAATGTACCCTTTGACATGGACAAGTTCAAACACTGGCTTACGCCGATGCTAACTGCCCACCCAGCCTAGACCAATGCGTCCGCGTTCCCGTTCAATGCTCAGGATTTCGACTTCGATCACATCGCCCACGTTCAAGGTTCTTCCACGCGGAATCTGGCTGCGATGCAGCAGCCCGTCCTGCTTCACCCCAATATCGACGAACGCGCCAAAATCGACCACATTGCGCACGGTTCCATTGAGAATCATGCCATTTTGCAGCGCCTCTATCGACAGCACGTCGCGGCGCAAGATGGGAGCAGGCAAATCTTCGCGGGGGTCGCGTCCCGGTCGGACGAGCTGCTCGAAGATGTCCAGCAGAGTCGGCACCCCTGTGCCCAACTCGGCGGCTAACTGCTCGATGGGCTGCCGCTGGCGCAACGCATTCAGCGGATCAGCGCGCTGCGCGGGCGGCGTATGCAAGTCCAGTCCGGCACGCTCCAAGAGCGCTGCCGCAATCGCGTAGCTTTCCGGGTGAATCGCGCTGGCATCCAGCGGGTTTTTGCCCGAACGCACCCGCAAAAAGCCCGCTGCTTGCTCAAAGGCTTTCGGTCCCAAGCCCTGAACTTTCTTCAATTCGGCGCGGCTGCTGAATATGCCCTCGCGGTCGCGGTGTTCGATGATCCGCTCGGCTAATTTGGGTCCAATCCCGGCGACATGCGTAAGCAGGGCGACCGATGCTGTGTTGACATCCACGCCAACCCGGTTGACGGTCGCTTCGACCACTGCGTCGAGTTTTTCGGCAAGCTGTTTCTGGTTCACATCATGCTGATACAGCCCGACGCCGATAGATTTCGGGTCGATCTTGACCAGTTCCGCCAGCGGATCGAGGACGCGCCGCGCAATCGACACTGCACCGCGCAGGGTGACATCGAGGTCAGGGAGTTCGGCGCGTGCGAGCGGGCTGGCGCTGTAGACGCTCGCGCCCGCCTCGTTGATCATCAGGTAATGGCGGTCAGCCGCCGTCAGCTCTGCCGCAAGCTGTTCGGTTTCGCGCGAGGCAGTCCCGTTGCCAATGGCGATCAAGGTGACGCCATACTTTGTGATCAGCCGGAGCAGGCTTTGTTTGGCTTCCTGCCAGCGGCGCTGCGGCTCGTGCGGGAAAATGGTTTCGGTTGCCAGTACTTTCCCCGTTGCGTCGATGACGGCGACTTTACAGCCTGTCCGGTAGGCGGGGTCGATTCCCATCACGACATGATCTGCCAGCGGCGGCTGGTTGAGCAGTCCGCGCAGGTTGAGCGCGAAGACCCCAATCGCATGGGTTTCCGCGTGTTCGGTGAGGGTGGCGCGCACATCGCGTTCGATGGCGGGGAGCAGCAGGCGTTTAGCGGCATCGGTGATCGCCAGTTCAAGCTGTCCCGCCAGCGGTGAACGCTGATCGGGTCGATAGACGGCATGTATGGGCGCGAGCCAATCGCGCTCGACCAGTTCGAGCCGCACGCGCAGCACTTTTTCAGCTTCCCCGCGATTGATCGCCAGCACTTGATGGGGCTGAAGGCGATCCACCCGGAGTTCAAACTGGTAGTAGGTTGCGTACACGTTCTTCTCGTCCGCCGCGTCCGCGATTTTTTCGCTGCGTAGGACGCTCCATTTCAGGGCTTTTTCGCGCACGCCGCCGCGCACGCGGGCATCGTCGCTGATGGTTTCCGCCACAATATCCCGTGCTCCGGCGAATGCTGCTTCTACGGTCGGCACATCGGCGTTCAAGTAGGGCGCGGCAATCTGCGCTTCGCTCTGGCGCAGGCGGGCTTGCTGAAGGATCAAATCGGCTAGCTCCGTCAGCCCCTTTTCGCGGGCAAGCGCCGCGCGGGTGCGCCGTTTCGGGCGGTAGGGCAGATAGAGGTCTTCAAGCTCATTCAGCGTTTGCGCGGCGGCTAACTGCGCGCTCAGGTCAGGCGTGAGTTTGCCCTGCTCCTCAATCGACGTGAGGATCGTCTGACGGCGGTCATCCAATGACCGCAGATGATGCAGCATCTCCTGAAGGCGGCGAATCTCATCTTCGTCCAAGCCGCCGGTCATCTCTTTGCGATAGCGGGCAATGAAGGGGAGGGTATTGCCCGCGTCCAAGAGTTCAATCGTGGTTTGAACCTGTGCCGGGTTTACGTCGAGCGCTTGCGCAATCATCATGACGTGATTCATGGGGTGTCCGAATACTCTAGTGGTCGCAACACCGTCGATCTTGCGCAAACGATGAATTCAAGTCAAGGTAGAACTGAAGTGACTTGTCGGGGCGCACCTGCTAAGGAACGTGGGATGACCAAGCCCAGAAGCGCAATCTGCAACCTCGATTGCAAATACTGCTGCTTCCTGAGCACAGCAGCATCCGCATGAGCGAGACGCTGCTGGAAGCATACACCCGTCAGTACATCAGCGTGCAGGGCGTGCCTGAGGTGACATTTGCATGCCGATCAGGCGTGTTCGACTGCGATGACGACGTTCCCCTTTTTATGTCCCAGATCGACATAGCGATGCGCTTCTACAATTTCCTCAAGCGGATAGCAGCGATCAATCACGGGTTTGAGGCGACCGGCTTCCACCAAGTCTTTCAGGTGCGTGAGGGCGTCCGCCGTCGGGTAAGCCGTCTCGCCGACGAGGGTTTTGTCGCTCCGCCTAGACGCCAGCTTCATTTGAATGAGCAATGACGGGCTGGTGACCGCTTGCAAGTACGCGCCGCCCTCGTTGAGCAAGCGCAGACTGTCAGCCAGTGAGGTTTTGCCGACCGTATCGAAGATGATGTCGTACGTCTCGCGGCGCTGCGCGAACTCTTCTTTGGTGTAATCGATGACCCGATCCGCGCCCAAAGCCTTGACCAAGGCGACATTCGCCGTGCTGCACACGCCGGTGACATCCGCGCCGAAGTGCTTGGCAAGCTGAACCGCCGCCGTCCCGACACTGCCGGAAGCGCCGTAGATCAGCACGCGCTGACCGCTGCGGATGCTGCCTTTTTTCAGGAAGTGCAGGGCGGTGACCGCTCCAAAGGGAATGGCGGCAGCTTCCTCGTAGCTGACGTTCGATGGTTTCAATGCGAGTGCCTGATTCTCAGACACACAGGCATACTCGGCGTAGGCGTTCAACCGGGTAAGGTCATAAGCATAGACCTGATCGCCGGGTTTGAAGCGCTTGACACCTGTGCCTACCGACTCGACTATCCCCGCGATCACCATGCCGGGAACTGCCTTCTTGGGCTTGGTCAGACCGAGCGTGAGCCGGGCGGGAATCCAGAATGACGGTGGTACATTGAAACTGCGCGCGCGGGCGTCCCCGGAAGTAACGGTGGTCGCATAGACTTTGACAAGGACTTCAGTCGCTTTTGGAGCGGGTTTGGAAACGTCTCGGAGTTCGAGAACTTCGGGTGTGCCGTACTTGGTAGCGATAACAGCTTTCATGTGGATTTCCTCCTCACAGGTGTTTAATTGGCGTGCTTGCGATTAGATATGCTGTGGAAACAAGTCGTTCGCCGCAGGTGCGGGCTGAACAGCCGATGTGAAAGAGCGGAACCCTTTGAAAATCAGCCAGAGGGCGAGCGTCACCTCCCAAGCGAAGATCGGGATGACGGTGATACCTGTCCATTCTGGCAACTGCTCCAAGATTCCGAACATCTTGACGACCGTGACGACGAAGATGAGTGGTCCGCCGACGAGTCCCAGAATGGGAATGATGCGCGGCACAAGGCGAGAGCGGTACATCAGGTATGCCATGAGGACGGTGTTCGTTCCGCAAACGAGACCGGGTCCGAGCAGAGTCGTCCATTCGTACCACGCCACGAGTACACTCCCCGCAGCGAGAAATCCTTCGGGGTCGGCGGTTGTCACCCCGGCAGATGCGCGCAGCGACACAAGCGCGAGGAGGGGCAGGACGCCAACGGCGATGATGCCCGCTTCCAGCGTGCGCAATCCCACATAGCCGAGCGCAACGCCTTCGTTCTGCTGCTTGACGATAGGATACAAGGCGACGGCTGTACCGATCACGGTCAGTGCGAGGATGACCTCGAACAGTGCGCCGAGCAAAACCTGACTTTCCGAGCCTGCGCCGAGAACGTAATCGGCATGGTTGAGAACGGGGTCGTACAGGAAGAACGCGCCGACAGAGGTCACGTGGGTGATGAGGAACAACATTCCAGCCGTAATCGCGATCTTCCGTCGCGCAACCGCATTGGCGCTGGTTTGCCGGTAGGTGTTCATGGACAGCTCCTTTTGAACTGAAAGCTCAATCTGTATTCGAATCTTCATGGGTCGATCTGATGCGGGAGACCGAGATCAACGGTATCCCTAAGTCGCGTACTTTTCTCAGCCAACCGTGCAGTGCCGCCTGATCGGCAACCTGCCCGGAGAGCAGCGTCTCGCCGTTGTCTTCGAGGGTGATGGTGAGTCCGGCGAACGTTTCTGCCCGGAGTTCGTCAAGGTGTCCTTTGATGCGAATTTCGTAGTGACCGGGCTCGTCATAATCCGCTGATGGTGCTTGTGAGTCACTCATGCTCCGCCTCTTACATCTGCCTCCTTT
The DNA here is from genome assembly GCA_014879865.1 of Anaerolinea sp. Lineage (GTDB taxonomy): Bacteria > Chloroflexota > Anaerolineae > Aggregatilineales > Phototrophicaceae > Flexifilum. Next base: position 137 of record JACSRG010000454.1, on the reverse strand, counting down.
GAAAGTCACTCGCTGTCGTTCGGCTGCTTGTGTCTGATTTCAAGATACAGATCGATGTGGTGAGCGGGGATCACCACATGTGGTGATTTATCGTCCGGTGGGTACGCAAATGAGACATGTGCCGGGAAGGTGCTGAG
>JACSRG010000738.1 GCA_014879865.1 Anaerolinea sp. | reverse complement strand
TAAGAAGCCATATGAAAATTATGCCGGAACGCGCTTAAGCAATGTATGGATGGAAGCCAGATAGACCATGCCAGCACTCAAGGTCGTATTGACTTCATAATCCTTGCTCAATCGACGATAGTTGTTCAGCCAAGCGAAGGTGCGTTCCACCACCCAACGTCTGGGCAACACAGCAAACCCTTTCTGCTCTGGGGGAATCGAGACAATCGCCAATATGAGCTTGAGAAGCTGTAAACACCACGCGACGAGCTGACCTCGATAACCGCCATCCGCCCAGATCAGCACGAGCCGCAGGCGCACCATCGCCGGCAGTGCCTCCAGCAGTGTCAGTAACGGTGATATAAGGGTTCATCCGCAAATATTGTGCATTAAGGCGTGTGTAACACACGTAAGCGTAACAAGTCGAATTTGGCACGCCCGTACATCTGCCGCTTCAACAGCTTCAATCGGTTGACTTGCCCCTCGGTCTGCCCGTTACTCCACTCAAATTCCAACGCAGCACGAACCGCCGCTGCATCCCGCTGCAGTCCCTGTGCGAAATGTCTGAGCGCAACACACTCACTGCCCTGCACGGCACGCAGCCACTCGTCGAAAGCGGATGCGCATTGCTCACGTACCAACGTCGCGAAGTCCCGAAACAGGGTAACAGTCGGTTGAAGTTGCGGAATTCGAGCGTAGAGTTGGCTGAGAAAGGCTGTTGGGTCATTATCTTCGTTGTCCGCGCTGGAATTCAGGAGCAGAAAGGCGGCACGACGAGGCGTTAAGGGGCGAGTCAACCGGTTTTGAGGGAGGGAAGCGGCAACAGACGAAGCCAGTGCCGTATGAGTTCTCCGTAAACGGGCAACGTAGGCGCGAACACTCGTCATGCCGCCCATATACCCCTGTAAACGGATCTCATCTCCCAGCTGTCGAGCATTGTGGCAACCTTCGTTCCAACGCTGAACGAGATACGGTTTGTGCGTATCGAGATTCGAATGACGCTGTCGATGTAACCGCGGGAGCGTCTCTTTTGCCAGGTAACGCTGAACGGTTCTGGGGCAGATCCCCAAATGCCGGGCGATGGCTTTGTTTTGCCAGCCCAACTGATGCAGCTGATGGACGTGTTGGAACCGTGCCTGACGCGTCATGTGCCGCTGCTGCCTAATTTCCTGCTGCGCCGCGCTCCCTTCCACCTTATCCCGCTCCGGGGCAAGGATCGCAGGCGTGGGACGAACCAGAAGTTGGCGTAACTGGGTGGCGTAGCGCTCCAAAACTTTGTACAACACATCAGTCAGGTTCTTGAGCAAATGCCAGCGGTCAGCCACTTCCAGCGCCTGCGGTGCACCGGACGTGATGGCTTGAGCATATTCTTGGGAGCGGTCTCTGCTCACAATCGCTACACTTGGATGTTGGACGAGCCACTGCTTCACCGTTTCGACCTGGCGGTCGGGTAGCAAGGCGATGGGGGCATGACGTTCTAAATCGACGATGAGCGTCCCATAGCGCAAGCCTTTCTTCCACGCCCAATCATCAATCCCAACGACCCGCGGTTCCGCTGGCTCACGGAGTGATGTCTGGCGGATCACGCGTAACAGCGTATCCCCACTCGTCACGATACCGACTTGGGCGAGCAAACGCGCGCCAGCTTCTGCGCCTGCTTCGAAAGCCACAGCGCGGAGCGTTGTCCGAAAGCGAGTCGTGCAGTGCGCATAAAATGGCAGTACCTTGGGAAAGCGTTCAGCGAAGGTTCGACGCGGACAGTTTGAATTCAAGCAGCGAAAGCGGGGTACGGTCAGCGCTAGCCGTACCGGTTGACCGAAGTAAGCCAGATCGCGTGGCTGCCGCGAATAGTGACTGTGGATGCTGCAAGAGAGCTGTTGACAATCCGGACAGCGAGCGGCACGCGTACAACTTCGGGCTTCGAGCCGCACTGCTTGAGCAGTGCTGACCACGTCGGTGATCTCGATCTCGTTCGAGTCAAAGGGTAAAGGCAGGTTTGGCATCGTTCACACTCAAAAGGTGTGAGTCTACGCCATTTTTTCCTGCACAACATTTGCGGATGAACCCACCTTCATTTGGTGTTGACAGCAGTAAGCGGGCACCGTCTCGATCCTGAAGACTGGCACTGTGGATCATCACTTTCAGCAGGTGTCCCACCGTATCGACCAAGATATGCCGCTTGCGTCCTTTGACTTTCTTGCCGGCATCGTAACCGCGTTCGTTGCCCTTCCGGGTCGTTTTGACACTCTGGCTATCGACAATCCCCGCGCTTGGGTAGGGACAGCGCCCTTGACGGCGTCGTTCGAGCCACACCAGTGCCAGATTGACCCGTTCCCACGTCCCATCCAAGCACCATTTCCGGTAATGGTAGTAGACGCTCTGATAATGAGGAAACTCCCCCGGTAAGTTCTCCCACTGACTGCCGGTTTTGGCGATGTACAGCATCCCGTTGATCGCTTGGCGCAGATCAATTGTCACAGGACGTCCGGCTCCCGCTTTCCGCAGCGGCAGCAGCTCCCGGATCGTTTCCCACTGCTGATCGCTTAAGCCAGAGGTCGAATGTCGTCCAACATGGGGATAAAATAAAGGCATGGGCAAACGACTCGACTACAC
>JACSRG010000894.1 GCA_014879865.1 Anaerolinea sp. | reverse complement strand
GCCGATGGTCGAATGGCACGCGCGCGCCTGCGGTGGGAAGACCGAAACATGGTTCAATGGGCGCTTCATTGAGCAGTGGGCGGATGAAAAGGCGCTGCGAGCGCTCTACGATGCTTCGGCGCGCTATGACGCAGCCGATGTCGCGCGGGCGCTCCACGAGGCTGGCGCGGCGTTCCGGGGGATCGCGCTTGAAACGGCGGCTGCGCTCGATTTCAGCTATCCCCATGACGCCGACGCGAACATCAGCGCGTGGCTGAACGTTGGATAAGCGTCGCCAACGCGCCCGTTTCATGCTGTGCGCAGCCTGCTAGAATAGGCGCTGAAACAGGTTAAGGAGCGGGTTACGATGGCAATTCATGAGCCGGGCGTATACGCGGGAATGGACGAAGCGGCGATCAACGAACAGGTCAGCCGTCAGGGACACACCGCGCGCAAGGTCGAGGAGCCGCCGGGCGCGGTCTACGACAATCACAAGAACGCGCATGATCTGGTGCTGGCATTCGTGCGCGGCAGCGCCGAGATTCGCATTGGCGAAGAAACCTTTCACGTCGCCGGCGGTGATCGGCTGAACATCCCCGGCGATCAACCACATTCGGCGCGCGTCGGCGCAGACGGCGTTACCTATTATATGACGCAAGTGGTCAACGAGGGCAGCTAGTGCGATCAGCGAGAACGGGACGCGGGGCATACCCGCCAATTCGTGGGCGACGCGGCACACGGCGCACGACGTTCTGGTCGATGGGCTGCGGCTGTCTGCTGCTCCTCGGCGCGATGGTGGCGGCAGTCGTTGCTGCCGTGCTGATCTTCCGCCCGAACGTCGCCGGGATCGCGGCGCAAGTCGCCGGACTGAATCAAGTGGGCGATACGGTAGAGGTCTTCGCGGAGGTCACGCCCGCGCCGACGGTCGTGTTGGTCAACCCACAGACGCCGCCCGACGTAACGCTTGATCTCGGCGACTACGGCGCGCGCCAGCTTGACCCGAACAGCGGTCTGTACCAGATCGTCGTCGGCGAGAGCGGCGGTGGTGTCGTCGAGCAAATCGCGGTCGCGACGTTCACCGAGGCGGGCTTGCAGGAGATCTGCCGGACGCAGACGCAGTTATGCAGTGACAACCCACCTGATCCGCGCATTCGCAACCCGCGCATCGATCTGCGCCCCGGTGGTGCGGTGATCTACGCGGACGTGACGCTGCCGCAGTTGGGCAATGTGACGCAGAATGTCGGCATTGTGCTGCGCGTGGACGACAGCCGCCGCCAGTTCGAGTTCGCAGGCGTGGACATCAACGGCGGGTTGTTCAACCTCCCGGCGGAAACGTTCGGCACGACGATCAGCGACCTTGAGCGGCAGGGCAACGAACTGCTGCGTGAGATCAGTGTGCAGGCGGGCGGCGGGTATTACACGCTGTCCGAGGTGAGCATCGACGATACGACGCTGACGGTTGTATTGCGCTAGCAGAACAAATGGTTTATGCTTTTCCAACCTTGCCCAAACATTTGGGCAAAGGGGAGAAGCGCTGTGAATCAACCACCTGACCGAAAATCACTCGCCTCCGCCGATTACAGCGCGGTCAAGGCGGAAATCCACGCCATTCTGATCGACGTGGCGCGCGCGCGCCAGACGATCACCTATTCGGAGCTGTGCCTGCACGTGACGACCGCGTCGCTGCACTATCACTCGCACATTTTTCACCGTTTGCTGCGTGAAGTCTGCGCTGACGCATGGGAGCAGGGCGATGGCAAACTGTGCGCGCTGGTTGTCACCAAGCAGACCGGGATGCCGGGAGGCGGCTATTTCGACGGCACAAGCCCGGCGGAGTCGCCTGATCTCGAAGCGGCATGGCGCGCCGATCTTGAGAGCGTTTTTGAGTTGTGGAGCAGCACATGATCACGCAGCAGGGCTTTGATATTGATTCACTGCTGCGGTTCACGCCGCCGGGCTACCTGTGCGAACGCTGTCACGCGCTGCTGGTCGATGTCGGGCATGTCGTGTGTCCGGTGTGCGGCGTGCAGTACATCGCGACCGAAAAATACCCCATGCCGGGGGCGTATTTGCGCTCGAAAGGCTTGGATATTCACTTCAACGATCTGATCGAACACAGCCAGCAGTTGGCGCGCATCGCCCGCAAAACCCGCGAGTCGGTCATGTCGCCGTATGGCACGTACCCGCCGATCCGCGCGCTGTTCGAGGCGCTGCAAAATGCGCAGAAGTTCGTCCACTTTACGACCTACGGCATCAGCGTGCTGATCCTCGGCGCGCTCAAGCTGACCGCGCAGAGCGTCGATGTTCGCGGGATCGTTTCGGGCATCAAGCACGACATGGTGCTGCGCGAGATCACCGAGTACCGCGAAGAAGCGCCGCGCATGAAAATCCAGTTGTTCCCGAACGACAGCCCGTACTTTCCACACCAGAAAATCGTGGTGATCGATGGGCTGCTGGCGTTCAAAGGCTCGGCGAACCTGACCGACTTCGCATGGCGTAAGGCGGCACAGGGGCGCGAGGTGATCGAACCGGTGACGGATGTCAACGAGGTGATCGAGCTGCACAACCGCTATTTCAGTCCCGTGTGGGCGGTGACGCAGAACGTCGAGAGAAT
>JACSRG010000892.1 GCA_014879865.1 Anaerolinea sp. | reverse complement strand
CAGGAACGCGCCGCCCTTGATCAGCACGCCGCGCCGTGCGGCTGCCGTGATCGCACTGATGACTGTGACGGGCGCACTGATGACCAGCGCACAAGGGCAGGCAATGACCAGCATCGACAGCGCACGGTACAGCCAGCCGTGTTCAGTCGGTGTGTCGTAGAACGGCTGACCGAACAGCAGCGGCGGCACGAATGCAACCAGCGCGGCGATCACGACCACAGCAGGTGTGTACCAAGCGGCGAAGCGGTCGATCATGCGCTGGCTGGGCGCACGCACGCTTTGCGCCTCTTCCACCATGCGGATGATGCGGCTGAGCGTGTTGTCAGCGGCGAGCCGCGTCACGCGCATCGTCAGCGCACCTTCGCCGTTGATCGTCCCGGCGAACACCTCGTCGCCGCTTTCCTTTGCGACAGGGATGCTTTCCCCGGTGATCGGAGCCTGATTGACGCTGCTCGCACCGCTCAGGATCACGCCGTCCATCGGGATGTTTTCGCCCGGTTTGACGATCAGCGTGTCGCCGACCTCAAGGACACTGACGGGAACGGTCTGCTCGACTTCACCGCGCAAACGCACAGCCTCGGTGGGCTTGAGCGCCATCAGGCTGCGGATGCTGTTCCGCGCTCGGTCGGCGGTGTAGCCTTCGAGTGCCTCCCCGATGGCGAACAGGAAAATGACCGTCGCCCCTTCGAGATATTCGCCGATCCAGATCGCACCGATGGCGGCGATGCTCATCAGCAGATTGATATTGAATTGGCGGTTGATCCGCAGCGTATTGATCCCACTGCGCGCGATGGGCAGCAGGGTAATCGCCATGCCGACGGTATAGGCAATCGCCGTGACCGTTTCCGGCAGACTGAACACCAGTGAAAGGATGAACGTCGCCAGCACGATCCCGCCACCGACCAGCGCCAGCCGCGTTTCGCCACGTCGCACGAGATAGTCCCAGAAGCCGATCACGCCGCCGCGCATCGTCGGAGCAGCGATTTCATCTCCTGCTTCACTTTCATGGTGTACCGACTTGCCCAGTGCGGCAACGCGCGCCTGCAATACAGTGAATGGCACATCGCCATCGAGCCGCATTTTGCTGGTGGCGAAATCGACCTGTACGGTCTGCACGCCATTCAGCCGGGCAACCCCGGTCTCGACCTCGCGCGCGCATCCGGCGCAGTCCATGCCTTTGACGATATAGGTTGTCGAGGTCATCTTTACGCTTTCTGTGTCATCCCTACAAAGTTGCTTTGCATGTTGGCAACGTATAAAGCCGGATCGCGCTGGAACGTGCCCTGACACACAGGACAGCAGAAATAGTACCGTTCACCCTCATACAGCGTGCTGCCGAACGCACGCTGCGGCTCAATGACCGCACCGCAGACCGGATCACGGACATGCTCGGTCGGCTGCGGGACCTGATCCAGTGGCAGATCGACGCGGATGGTTGTGCCGACACCTGGCACGCTCATCACCGCAAGCGTGCCATGCAGATGCTCGACTCGCTCGCGCATCCCCAACAGCCCAAAATGCTGTGCGCGTGCGAGTTCGTCCAGGGTATTAGGCGGTGTAAACCCAGCGCCATTATCGTGAACAATGAGCGTCATAAAGTCGGGTTGAAAATTCAGGTCAAGCTGTATCCGACCGGGCTGCGCGTGTTTTTCGGCATTACGTACCGCCTCCTGTGCGATGCGAAACAAAGCCAGCTCGTGCGCTGCGCCGATACGCCGCGCGTTTCCGGTCACCTGAATCTCGACATGCGGCGTATTGGTTTCATCGCAGAGCATCTCCAGCGCAGCGACGATACCCAGTTCCTCCAATGCCGGTGGACGCAGATCGGCGATCAGACGGCGCAGACTTTCTACGTTCTCGACCGCCTGCGTGCGTGCCATTGTGAGCATGGCACGGGCGCGCTCCGGGTCATTTTCAATCCATCCTGCGGCCAGTTCGATGCTCTGCGCGATAGCTACAAGCGACTGCACTGTATCGTCATGCAGTTCATGAGCGATACGAGCGCGTTCCGCTTCCTGTCCATCCGAGAGCGCGTGGCGATAGGTCAGGGCTTCCGCTTGGGCGCGCTGCACATGTCCCGCCATACTCGCCATCGACTGCCGCAAATTGACGATTTCACGGATGCCGCCGCACTGCTGTTCCAGTGCAGTCATATCGCCTTGCGTCAACCGCTCGGCGCTCGCTGCCAGACGGCGCACCGGGCGCAGCACACGCGCGAACGCCCACAGGTTTCCGGCAATTGACCCGACCAGCAATCCACCAAACAGCATGACAAGACGTTTCATGATGACGCTCCATCGCTGAGCGTAATCAAGCCTCGCGTCAGTCCGGCGGTTACGGCTTCCGTGCGCGTCTTGACACCCAACTTCTGATAGATGTTCTGCAAATGCCCCTGCACCGTGCGATCCGAGATGAACAGCCGTCCACCTATCTCTTTATTGGTCAATCCCTGTGCCGCACAATGCAGGATTTCCAGTTCCCGATCCGTCAGTCCTTCGACGAGTTTCGGCGCATCCGCATCGTGCCTTACCGCTTTTGCCAACACATCGGGATCAAACGCGGTGCGTCCAACTGCAACATCCTGAAGCGCACGGTA
>JACSRG010000212.1 GCA_014879865.1 Anaerolinea sp. | reverse complement strand
CGAGATCGCGGGGCTGGCGCTCGGCGGCGAACGGCGCGAAGTGACGTGCATGTTCGTCATGACCGTGCCGTATACCGCGCTCCCGGCGACTCTGCGCGCGCAAAATATGATGAGCCTGCTTAACCAGTACCTAGAGACGGCGACCGACGCGATCCACACCCAGCGCGGAATCATCGACAAATACATGGGCAACGAGATCATGGTGCTGTTCAACACACAGTTGAACCCGATGGTCGATCACTCGCTGCACGCGGTGCTTGCCGCGCTGGAGATGCGCGAGGGCTTCTTGCGCCTGTACCAGCGCCTCGGCATCGATCCGCATCCGCATTTGTACCGCATCGGCATGCACACGGGCGTGGCGACGATGGGCAATGTCGGCAGCTTGAACCGCCGCAACTTCACGGCGATTGGCGACAGCATCAACCTGAGCAAGCGCCTGCAAGAGAACGCGGGCGCGGGGCAAATCTTTGTCAGCGAAGATACGGTCGCTCACATGAGAGAAAACGGCGGTATCCCCGATGGGATTCACTTCTTCGAACGCGGCAATACGCAGGTGAAAGGGCGCAAGCAGTTGACCAACATTTACGAGGTGTTCCGCCATGCCTGATGATACCAACAAGATGAGTCCGCACCCGGCGCAGAGCGCGCAGGAACAGTTACGGTTGGTCAAGCAGAATGTGGCACGCCTGAACGATCTGCTGCAAGCACAGGCAGCGACGCTGCGCGGCTACGCGGTCGGCTTGCCCGCCGACACGCTCGGCAAGATGAAGACGATCAACACGGGGCTGGACTCGCTCTCGATGGACTTCCTCAACCGCCAGATCGAACTGCGCCAACTGCGCGCACTGGCGCAGAACACCGCGCTGATCAACTCCACGCTCGATGTGGACGCCGTGCTAACACAGGTTATGGACACGGTGATTCAGCTTACGGGCGCGGAACGCGGTTATATCCTGCTGCGCGATCAATCGGGCGGCGCGCTGAACTTCCGCATCGCGCGCGGGATCGATCAGGAACAGCTCGAGCGCGACGAGTTCATCGTCAGCAAGACAATCGTCAACGAGGTAGCGAACACCGGGCTGCCCGTCCTCACCGACAGTGCCCGCAGCGACCCGCGCTACCAGCAGCAGGAAAGCATCGTCGGCTACCAACTGCGCAGTATCCTCGCCGTGCCGCTCAAGGTGCGCAGCGAGGTGATCGGCGTGGTCTACTGCGACAACCGCGCTTTGACCGCGCTGTTCAAAGACTCTGAACTGAATATGCTCAAGGCGTTCGCGGATCAAGCCGCAGTCGCCATTCAAAATGCCCGCCTGTTCGAAGCCGCGCGCCAGCAGCTTGAGGAGATCAGCGCCAACCGCGCGCTGATGGACAGCATTTTCACGTCGATTGCCAACGGCTTGATCACGCTGGACGGCGACGACATCATCACGCTGTTCAACCCCGCCGCCGAAGCGATCACCGGGGTGAGCGCCGAGCGCGCGATTGGCATGTACTTGAGCGAAGTGCTGCCGGAACTGGCGGAGATGTTCACGGGCAAGCTGGCGCACATCCGCGAGGCGGGCGCACACGAAAGCGTGCAGGAGACGGTTGAGGCGGAAGTCGTGCTGCATGACGGCGCGCGCCGCGTGTGGAATATCATCATGAGTCCTCTGCGCGACCCGGAAGAGTCGCAGGCACAGGGCGTGGTCATCGTGCTGGATGACCTGACCGAGAAGAAAGAGCGCGAAGGGCAGTTGAATCAGGTGCGGCGCTATCTGCCGCTCGCGCTGGTCGAAAACATGCGCAATGCCGATCTTTCGGTGCTCAACGGTCAGGAGCGCGAAATCACGGTCGTCTTTGCGGATGTGCGCGGCTTCACGTCGTTCAGCGAACTGCTCGAACCCGAACAACTGATGGAGATCATCAACAAGTATTTGAGCGTTGCCAGCGATGCGATCAACCTGTTTGAGGGGATCGTCGATAAGTACCTCGGCGATGCAGTGACGGGCTTCTTCAACACGCAGTTGAACCCACAGCCGGATCACGCGCTGCGCGCGGTGCGGTCAGCGCTCGGCATGGTCTACGATGTGCTGGCGCTGCACGAAATCATGCCGGAAGACAGCCGCCTGTTCTACGGGATCGGCATCCACACGGGCATGGCAACGCTCGGCAACGTGGGCGGGGAAGAACGGCAGGAATTCGCCGCCATCGGCGATGCAGTAGAGTTGAGCAAGCTGCTGCAAGAGAATGCCGGGCGCGGCGAGGTGATCCTCAGCGCGGCGACCTACGAGCATGTGAAGGATTACTTCGAGTTTGAAGCCGTCACGCCGCACAAGACCAAAGGACGGACGGATTTCACGGTCATGTACAAGCTGACCGGGCGGAAGAAGTAAGCGCAGAGGACACGCCGTTGCGTGTCCAAACCCCCTCCCACGCAAGCGGGTAGAGGTGGGGTTAAATAGCACAGGCTCAACTTGCTGTAAATAGGACGAGGTATAGCGGTAATTCAGTAGAATAACGTGATTACCGTTTCAAACCTCACCCCTAAATCCCCTCTCCTTAGGAGAGGGGACTTGCTCACGGCGGGGGTTTCTCCCCCTCGCCACTTGGAGAGGGG
>JACSRG010000470.1 GCA_014879865.1 Anaerolinea sp. | reverse complement strand
TCGGCGGGAGTCCGCGCACAGTCGCGCTGCGCGACGATGGGACGCAGGCACTCGTCACCCTGTGGGATCAACGTGCCGTGAGCATCGTCGATCTGGACAGTCGGCAGGCGCGGCAAATCGGGGACGTGTGCCACATGCCCTTCGGCGTCGTGACCGGCGATCAGCGGGCATTCGTAAGCTGCTTCGGCGATGATCAGGTTGCCATCCTCGACCCGGACACAGGTCAAGTCCTGTATCGCGTCGCCGTACCGGACGCCCCCGCCGGGCTGGCGCTCAGCGGTTCGTGGCTGCTGGTGACGCACCTCTACACCGGGATCGTCACCGTTTTGAACGTCGAGCGCACCCCGTTCGTGGTCGGGTCGCTGAACGTCGATACCGACGGCGAACTCGCCCGCACGATCATCCTCGCGCCGGATGGTCGCCGCGCCTACATCCCGCAGACGCGCACTGGCTTGGCGTTGATCTCGCTGCAATACATGCAGGACTGGTTTCCGGTCGTGTCGGTCTTGGACGTTACGCGCATGACCGGGGATCGGGACGCGCGGCTGACACTCTCTACGTTCGATCAGGCGGCGAACATGCCTTCGGACGCGGCGTTCTCGCCGGATGGACAGGTGCTCTACGTGACCCTCGAAGGCAGCGATGCGGTCATGGCGCTCGATCCGCTTACGTCGGCGCTGCTGGCGCGTATTCCGGTCGGGGCTGCGCCAACCGGCGTTTGGGCGACCGACTCGGCGGTCTACGTGCTCAATTCGCTTGATGGCACGCTCTCGGTGATCGACCCGATCAGCTCCACGGTGACGGTGACTATCCCGGTCACGACGCTGCCCCTCGACCCGATCCTGCTGCGCGGCAAAATCCTATTCCAGCGCGCGAACGATTCGCGCCTGAGCGACGGAGCGATTAGCTGCGCGACCTGTCACTTTGAAGGCGGGGCGGATGGGCGCTCGTGGATCAACTTCCGCAGTGGACCACGCAATACGCCGATGCTGGCGGGCACGGCGCTGCTGCCGCCGTACAATTGGGCAGGTGACATGACGGAACTGCACGACACGATTGAGGATCAAATCCGCAATGTCATGCTTGGCGACGGCTTGATCGACGGCGCGTTTGACCCCACCACGCCAACCATCGACGCGGGGCGATCCGCCGATCTCGACGCGCTGGCGGCGTATGTCGCCTCGCTGGAAGCGTGGTCAAGCCCCTATCGCCTGCCCGACGGCAGCTTGAGCGACTCCGCGCGGCGGGGGATGCAGTTGTTCATGAGCGGGTCGCCGGGGTGTAGCTGCCATGCACCGCCGCTCTACACCGATCTGCAAGCGCACAATTTGACCGGCGCGGGCTTCTCGCTCGAAACCACGACCGCCTTTGATACGCCATCGCTGCGCGGCTTGTGGGCGAGCGCGCCCTATCTCCATGACGGCGTTGCGCGCACGCTGCCCGAATTATTCTCACGGGGCGACCCGGCGCACAACATCGCCGGACATGTGACGCAGCAGCAGCTTGACGACTTGATCGCCTTTCTTTTGTCTCTTTAAGGCGGCAGACTGCCGCAGGTGAACGAACCATGATCCATTTTCAGCGTTTGCGCCGCCGCATGATGTTCCTCTTGACTGGTGCGGTCGTCTTCACAGGCGCGCTGCTTGCCATCCACGCCCAAGCCACCCCAACGGGCGGCGCGCCATGGGACTTACACCTGACCGGGCAAACCGGGCAGTTCACGTACTACGATTCGCCCTCCGGTAGTTCGGTCACGGGGAAGCCGCTCGAAATCGCGGATTTCGATGGCAACGGCTGCGGCGATCTGGCAATCACCGGGCAGAATGCCACGCATCCGTTGAGCGACGGTTGGCGCGGCAGCAGCGGACATGTCCGCATCCTGATGAACCTGTGCAGCATTGGCGGGCAGATGACCGCCGACGATCTCGCCGGTGGGCGCGGGTTCACCATCTTCGGCGCGTTCCCCGGCGACATGGCGGGATCGGAGACGTACACCGCCGATTTCAACGGCGATGGCTACGACGATTTGCTCTTCAGCGCGCAGAACAGCGATGGCGCGCAGGCAGCGCGCTCGAACGCCGGGGCGGTCTATGTGCTGTTCGGCGGCGCGGACTTTGCGCAGCACCCCGATATCGACTTACGGACGCTGCCCGACGACATCTTCGCGGTCTACGGTGCGAGTCCTGAAGATCGGCTCGGCTTGTGGGTCGAAGGCGGCGACTTCGACGGCGATGGGCTGCACGACCTGTTGATCGGCGCGAATCAGGCAGACGGCGAAAACAACCGCCGCATCAACGCGGGCGAGGTGTGGATCATCTACGGGGCAGCAGACATGATCGCCGCGTATGGTCAGACCGTCGATTTGAGCCAAGCCCCCGCCGACGGCACGCGCATCATCGGCGCGGACTACGACGATCTGATGGGATCGACCGTCTGGGGCGATGACTTGGACGGCGACGGGTTTGATGATGCCATCGTCAGCGCGGCACTGTGGCGCGCTTCCAGCGGGATCGGCGGGCTGTCATTCGGCGGCGGCGATGGACCGGGCAACCAGCGTTACAACAGCGGCGAGACGTTCGTCGTCTTCGGGCGCGCCGATCTACGCGGGCAGGTGATCGACCTCGCCGCGCACGTCGATGCGAACGGCGCGCCGCTCGACGAGAGCATCAGCGTGATCTACGGACGCAGACCGAATGATCTGCTCGGCGAGGAGATCGCGTGCGGCGACCTTGACGGCGATGGACGGCTCGATCTCATCCTCGGCACGCTCGTCGGCGATGGGCGTGACGCGAACCTCGACGAGGCAGGCGAAGCGTGGGTGATCTACACGCACGATCCGATCCGGGGGCAGATGATCGACCTGAGCGCTCCGGAAGCCGGACGTACGGTCGTGATCTACCCGGATCAGGCGGACAGCAAAGCAGGTGACACCCTCCGCGCCGCCGACCTCGACGGTGACGGCGTGGACGATCTATTCTACGGCGCGCCTGATTACGATCCGACCGGGTATGACGGTCAGGTGCGGCACAACGCCGGGATGATGGCGATCTTGTTCGGCGAGGTCGGCGGTCTGCCGAATATCGACGGCGTGATCGAAGTCTTCGCGCCGCCCCCCGATCTGCGCCAGCGGATCATCATCGGCGGCGAGGCGAACGACATGATGCCCTACGCGCTCGCAGTCGGCGATGTCGATGGCGACGGCGTGATCGATATCGAACCGAACGCGATGGGCGGCGACGGGTTGAACAACGACGCGCAGAATGCGGGCGAAATCTACGTCATCAGCGGCGCGGAATTCCTTTCGCCGGATCACGCGTTCCAACCGGAGACGACCGCCGAACCGCCACAAGCCACGCTGACCCGCCTTCCTGCGACCACGCCGACTCCCTTCCCCACCGCGACGGTCGCGGCGCGGGGCGGCGATCTCGAATTGGGGCGGCAGCACTTCATGGAGACGTGCGCGGGCTGTCACGGGCTGAATGGCGAAGGTGTGCCGAATCTCGGTCTGCCGCTCGTCAGTTCACCGCTCGTGCTGTACGCGAGTGATGCCGATCTGCTGGCACTTATCCGCACCGGACGCGCGGCAGATCACCCGGACAACGTGACCGGCGTGGCAATGCCGCCGAGCGGCGGGCGTCCCGATTGGACGGATGACGACCTGCTGGCTATCGTCGCTTATCTGCGCTGGCTGAGGGATAGCGCACCAACGGTCACGCCTTGAGCGTGTCTCCGGGCTTGACGATCCAGCGCACGGCGATTCGTGTCCCCTGCTGCGGCTCGCTGTGCAGTTCAAACGATGCGCCAATGGTCTTCGCACGTTCGCGCATCGTCTCCATGCCCAGACCCGTCTTGGTCGCTTCCGGCGCAAAGCCGACGCCGTTATCTTCGACGCGAAGCTCCGCGCCCCACGCCCCACTGGTGAACTCAACCTTGATCTTGGTCGCGAGGGAATGCTTGATGATGTTGTTGAGCGCCTCCTGCGCGATGCGGTAGAAGGTGAACTGGACTTCGGAACTGAGCTTGCTCTTGTGATTGATCAGAAGTTCGACGTCTGCGCGTTTGCGCGCTCTGAGGCTGCTGACCAACCGCGTGAGGCTTTCGCCAATCTCCGCTTTGACCATCTGCTCAGGGCGCAGTTCGAGCAGCAGGGTGCGCATCTCTGCCAGCGCCCCGCGATTCAACGTCTGAAGCTGTACCATCTGCCGTCCGGCTTCTTCGGTATAGGTCGTCCAGAGAAACGGCAGCGTGTCTGCAATCAAGCTGGCGGTGAACAACGTCTGCGAGACCGCGTCATGCAGTTCGCGCGCCAAGCGCTGACGTTCCTCCAACCGTGCGATTTGCCCGGCTTGACTGTGTGCTCCCGCATTCTTGATCGCGACGACTGCCGCCGCCGCAAAACCTTGCAGGATCTCCGCATGGTATGGGGTGAACGCATTCACTCGCTTCGCCACAAGGAGCAGCATTCCCATCGCCTCCCCTTGATCGATCAGCGGGATGCCGATCAGCGACCGGAAGGCACTGCCCGACGGAAACAGGCTGGTGACCGGATGCGGGCTGTGCTTGGACGGCGCTAAGATGATCGGCGTGAGTGATGAGGTTAACTCAAGCAGCTGCCGGGACTCAGCCGCCGGAAGCGGTTTGATTTGCTGGAATTTTGCCTTCTGTGCCGTGCCATCTACCCCGTAGCTCTGACTGCGCGCCATCCTCAGCGTGTCGCCCTGCTCAAGCAGCACCGCTGCCGCGTCGTGATGTGCCACCTTACGCAGATTGAGCAGCACTTGATCCAGCACATCCGGGAGCTGAAGCGTACTGGTCAAGCTGAGGGTTGTGTCGCGCAGCGCGTCGGCGATGATGCGCTGCTCGTGTTCCGCTAGCTGCGCGCGGCGGCGTTCGGCGATTTCTTCTTGCAGCTTTCGATTCGTCGTGCTCAGTTCCTGCGTTCTCGCGCTCACCTGTCGTTCCAATTCTGTGCGTGACTGCCTGAGGATTTCGTGCGCCAGTTTCTGCTGTGTTATGTCGCGGAGTGTCCAGCGAATCAGTCGCGCTCGGCTCGAAATCACGGAATTGCCGCTCAACAGGCAGTCGAACATGTCCGCTTTGCGCGGCTGAATCCGGCATTCCACATCAACTGGCAGAGCGTCGGTTTGCAAGCGGCTCAATTCCGTACGAAAGCGCGCTCGATCCTGAACCGAGATGTAGACCACCAGCGGTTTGCCGATCAAATGCTCCAATGCGACTCCGAGCAGTTGACCTGCGGCGCGGTTCGCTTCGCGGATCACGCCGTTCAAATCGGTCGTCACGTATCCATCGGACGCGGCGTCAAACAGGTCATGGTAGCGCAGCTTGTGTGCCTCCACCGCCTGCCGCGCATCGTCGAGGTCTTCGTTCTGCTGCCGAATTTTTTCTTCTGCGCGGGTGAGCATTTCGGCAGCTTGCCGCAGCGTATCGAGCGAGTCCGATTCGGGACGCTCGGCTCCGTTGGCAGTCGCCTTATCGGTCAGACTGAAGATCTGCACAGACAGCGCGCGGATCTGCTGGGCGATCTGAATCGCCTCTTTATTTGAAGCATGCTCGAGGGCACTCATGCTTCAACACCTTAATGCACTATGGAATAATCGTCAACGCAATCATAATCATTATTCGCTGGCTAAGCAAGCACTAGGGCGCTTCGACCTCCTCCATCGACAGAATCACCCCGTTAATCTCTTGCTTGGTGTTCCCCAACAACGGTGTGCACACCACCTTACACTTGATCGATTTGCCCCGGCGGTTAATCGCATCGACGACAATTTCATTGTCCCCCTGCTCTTTCGCCAAGCTCTCGCGGATCGATCCGCGCAGCTGCTCGACCGGCAGCCCGATGTCGAGATTTAAGAAGTTCTTGTTTTGCACTTCATTGGAACGCAGTCCCCACAGTTCTTCTGCCTTGCTGTTCCACACCTGCACGCGCAGGTCACGATCCACCACCACGACTCCCCCGCGCAGACTGCGCAGAATCGATTCCATGAATGCGTTCAGTTGGTTGAGTTCTTCTGTACGCCGGCGCAGTTCTTCGTTTAAGGTTTGCAGTTCCTCGTTGGTGGACTGCAATTCTTCGTTGATCGTTTCTAGTTCCTCATTGGTGGATTGCAGCTCCTCGTTGGTCGTTTCCAACTCTTCCACGGTCGATTGCAGTTCTTCGTTGGTGGTTTCCAGTTCCTCGTTGGTGGACTGCAATTCTTCGTATGCCGTCTCCAATTCTTGATTGGAGTGTTCGATTTCCTCTTGCAAACGTCGGTAGCGCGTCAGGTCGGCGAACGTGATGTTCGTGCCGAGCAGCACGCCATCAGAATCGAGCAGCGGGGAGACCTGAACTTCCAGCGTGCGCAGATCGCCCGACGACGTTCCCCAATCGATCTCTTTGGGCGGCGCGGGGCGGCGTTCGGAGACCACCTCTTCGATGCGCAGGCGCAGTTCAGGCATACGGAACGTGATTTCAAGCTCTTGCAGCGGACGGTGAATATCTCTGAGATTGAGGTTGAGCAGACTGCGAGCGCGTTCGTTCGCCAGTGCGAGAAACCCGTTCAGATCGACGACGATCTGCGGTACCGGGTTCGCGTCGAACGCAGATTCGCGAAAGCGGACATGTTTGGTGAAGCTTTCGGATTGTTCCTCATCATTCGGGGGATTCATGACCAGCAGCCTATCACGCAGCGATACACGGGGAACTTTGACGAACACCCGCCGCCTGAGATCGGTTGGCGTAAACAGATTGGCATGGGTGAACAGCATTTCAGCTTTGCCCAAAAACAGAAAGCCGGTATCGTTGAGCGCAAAATGAAAGCGTGACAGCACGCGTGCCTGCGTTTCAGAGTTGAAGTACATCAAAGTATTGCGGCAGATAAGCAAGTCGATCCGCGAGATCGGGGCGTCCTGCACGAGATCATGTCGCCCGAAGATCACGGTTCGGCGCAGGTCTTTCCGAAAGGTGTAGCGCTGGTCGGTATGCTCGAAATACTTTTCCAGCAGTTCAGAGGGCAGCGCCGACACCTCGCGCCCGTTGTAGGTCGCCGTGCGCGCCTGTGCCAGCGCTTCGTCGTCCATATCCGAAGCATAAATCTTGACCCGCTCACGAAAGCGATCAAGACCGAGGGCTTCGGCGAACAGAATGGCAATCGTGTACGCCTCTTCGCCAGAAGCACATCCCGCGCTCCATACGCGAATCTGTTCCGATGCATTCTTACTGCCGAGGATTTTGGGAATGATATCAGAAGCAATATAGTCCCACGTCACATGATCGCGAAAGAAGCCGGTCACGTTGATCAGGATAGTATCAAACAGGCGGTTGAACTCATCAGGGTGCACTTGCAAGAAGTCGGAGTAGTCGGCGTACCGCGCAAGATTGAGTGCCTGCATCCGCTTTTGAATCCGGCGTATGAGGCTGGCGCGTTTGTAGCCGGTGAAGTCGAAACCTCGACTGCGCTTGACGAAGTTGAGCAAAGCCTCAAATTCGGGATGATGTTCGAAGGGTAAAGGGGTCGTCATTGGCTCTCAATCTTTTTGTCCAAGCGTCGATCCTGCGTCAAGATCGGTTCTCATACTCGTGTTGAGCAGTACACTGCGCACAATTTCCGCGCGCTGATCAGCGTCGCGCGCCTGCTCATCGTAACGCTGCGCCATGAGCTGACGGTCGCTGTGCCGGGCTCGTTCTGCCATCCGGCGTGCAAGGGCGGCGCTTTCTTCCAGCGCGCGCAGCGCTACCCAGAAGGCATCTTCAAGCGCGTCCGATTGCTGTGCGAGCAGCGTTTGGGCGCTAAACGCATGACCTACCCGGCAGCGAAAGCGCACCAGTTCATGATCGTGAATTTCCCACAACGCGCCACCGCATTCGGGGCAGGCAAAACCGGACGGGCTGCCAAGGGGGGGCAGCGGATTCCCTTCCGCAATATCGGATTCTTGATCGAGGTTAGAAGGCATATTCGTATTCCCTTCTTCGTCAACCGGGTCATGGACCAACCGAACCAGCAGTTCTGCCATCTGCGCAATCGGTACACTGTAATCGACACCCACCGCATCCATAGCACTCTGCGGCATACTGGAATGGAGGGCATCGGCGGGGTCTTGACAGACCGCAATGCCGCCCCGCGATTTGATTGCCTGCAAACCTGCCGTGCCATCATCCAGTGCGCCCGATAAGATCACGCCGATCACGCGCCCATCGTAAGTGCGCGCCGCCGAACGAAACAGGGGATCGACGGCAGGACGGTGCCCGTTTTCGCTCGGTCCGCGTGCCACCGCCACATACCCGGTTTTGACGATCAAATGGTAGTCCGGCGGCGCGACATAAATCCGCCCCCGCTCAATTGCCTGTCCATCGAGCGGATGCACCGCTTTCAGCTTGCCCGCGCGGCTCAGGATGTTGGGCAGCACACTCGTGCCATGCGGAGAGACATGTAGGACGATCAGGATCGCGGCTGGCAGATCAACCGGAAACCCGCTCACTAATTGCTTGAGCGCTTCGACTCCCCCTGCGGACGCACCGATTACAATGAGATCATGGTGTGCCATGCTAACTCCTTAGCACCGAGATAGCTGAAAACTCCGCCACAACATCGAAAACTAGGGGGAAATGACACTCCGGTATGCAAGAGCGGCGCAGGTCAGACGAGTGAACCCAACATTTACACACATTGTAACACAAGTTCTTGGCTTGTATAATCAACCTTATATCGATCATGAATACAGTGAACCCTTCTTCGCAGACGAAAATGGGATCGACCGTTTGACCGACTGGGAATGTCGAAGGGCGAATATATGACGCAGGAGAGTGTGATTCGGGTACTGATCGCGGACGATTACGATATTCTTCGCAATGGACTTGCCGTATCGATGCGCGTGTTTCCCGATATACGGATTGTGGGCGAGGCGGCGACCGGCGCGGAAGCGGTCGCGCAATGTGCCGCCCTCCATCCCGATGTCATCTTGATGGATTTGATGATGCCGGGCATGACCGGGGTCGAGGCATGCCGTGTCATTAACGAACACCATCCCGAGGTGGCGGTCATCGCGCTTACCAGTTACGACAATGACATGCTGGTGCAGGAGACGGTCAAGGCGAATGCTGCCGGGTACTTTTTGAAGAACGTCAGCCCACAGCAGTTAGCAGACGCCATCCGCGCCGTGCATCAAGGCGACCGTGTGTTTTCCGAGGAGGCGGTTCAGGCGTTGGTCGCGCTGGCGCAGCGCCCTTCGTGCGCCACGCTCAAGCTGACGGAACGCGAACGGGAAGTCCTGCGATTGATCGTCACGGGTGCGAGCAACAGCGAAATCGCCAACGCGCTCATCATCAGCATATCGACGGCGAAAAAGCACGTCAGCGCGGTGCTGGAAAAGCTCGGAGTCGCGTCACGCGCCGAAGCAATCGCCTTCACACTGCAAAATAACCTCGACCTTTCCTGACGCGGCTGGATCAGGGGGAAGGTCATGAGGTGATTAGTCTCCGCTCAGGGGGGCTTCAACCACAGGGATCACCCCCCGCGCTTCGAGAGTACTGCAAGACGGCGGCGGCGGAATACCGCGCCTATTTCTCTGAAAACAGCCCTCAAGTGTCCACGCGCGATGGATCAACTTCCGTCAGGCGCGCTAACACGGAAATCGGTCGGCGGCAGGCTCACCGGCTTGAGCTCCAGCCGCCGCTGATACAGTACGTAGGTGAAGATCGCGCCGAACATCACGATGTAAACGCAGACATACACCCACAGGAGAATCACCAGAAACGATCCGAGAATACCGAAGATCGTCCCCGAATTGGTGAGGTCGAAATACCAGCTAATCACGAACTGCCCCAACGTGAACAGGATGGCGGTCACCATGCCGCCGATCAGAACGATGCGCCATGGCAGCCGGACATCGGGCATCAGCCGGTAAATCAGGGTGAAGATAACGCTCGTAACGCCAAGCAGCAGGAGATACCCGACTGCCTGCCACAGTTGAATCCGGTTGGCTTCGGGCAGCAGGCGATCCAGAATATCGACGGCGACGAACGCAGCGCTGTTGAGCAGCAGCACCAGCAGCAGGATAATGCCGACGATCACGGCTGCCGCCAGCGACAGCACCGTGTCCTTGACATACTTCTTGACCCCGCCGCCTGCTGCGTTCGCGTGTTCTGCATCCCAGATGACGTTCAACGCATCACGCAGCCGCCGGAACAAGCGCGACGCGTTGTACAGCAGAATGATGACAATCCCCAGTGCGGGCGCGGGTGAACTGCGCCGGATGTCCTCCGATGCAGCGGCAAGCGCCTGATTGATCGCCTGTGCATTTTCCTGCCCGATAAACTCCTCAAACCCGTTGACGATCTCACTGCGAACTGATCCATCACCCACCACCAGCAAACTGCTCACGAGTACGATTACGGCGAGCAGCGACAGGATGGATGTAGCGGCATAGTACGAAATCCCGGAGGCAAGGCGCACAACCTCGCTCGTCCCCCAGCGATCAATCGTGTCGCGGATTATGTCGAAGAGTTCCGACAGCACTTTTCCCATACTCCTGCCCATTACATCCCTATGCCAAAGTCAGTAGCATACCAGAGGGCATCATCGAACCGGCAACTGCTCATCAAGGTTTAATAACAAGTCACATTAACGCCGGTGATTTTCTTGCCAAAGCCTTCCGCAAGTCGTTGAAATCAAGACCGGTGGCTCTGTGGGGGCAAGGTGCGCCTTGCCCCGACGGTTGGCGATAGTTTCGAGAAGGGCTGTTAGTTTGTTATGGGCTTGAGCGTGATCGCTGCGACGCCGTGCGCGGGCAGGGTCAGCGTGAATTGGCAGCCATCCGCCACCGCTTCGAGCGGAAGGTCTTCCCAGACGAGCAGCGACGCGCGTTCGATTTCGGCAAGCTGTGCCTGTGTTGGATATTCCGGGCTGCCCATCGCGATCCACGCCTGTTTCGGGTTCGCGTTCCGATCATCGACGCGCACGACTGAAGCCCGCGTCTCCGGGGATACGCCCTTGAGCATGACGGTAAACGTCTGCTCGACATTCTCACCATCCGGGACGATGTGATTGTGTGCAAGGAGTCTCAGGGTGGAGTCGTCACGGGTGGCAAGCACTTCGACCGTCGCCCCTTCCCCGCCGCTGACCATCAACCGCTGATCGCCCAGTCCATGCAGCAGTTCGTAAACGCGATAGGTGGGTTTGGGAATGCCGTAGATGTTTTGCAGCCCAAACCCGCCATGAAACGGCGCGGCATACTGCGCGCCTTCCTCGAAAAGATCGGAGAATGTCCAGAAGGAATAGCCTTCGACCAACCCGTCATTATCGGCAATCGTCTTGGCGACCAGCGCCGCCGAATACGGATCATCGTGGATTTTGTCCGTCAGCCACGCCGACGTATTCCATTCTGTGTAGTAGAGCGGCAGATCACCGGCTTGGTCTTTGGCTTTCGCCGTCATCTTGCGCAGAACGCCGCGTTCGTACTTGCCGAACTCGTGAGCGAACTGCTTGTAGACATCTTCGTCCTTCATGTCATTATGCCGCCACAACGGATCGTCGGTCGGGTAGTGATGGGTCGAGACGAAATCAATCGGGACATTCTCGCTGCGGCAGAACGCCAGCGTTTCGGGAATCCACGAGTTGACTGAGGTCGCCGGACCGCCGACGCGCAGTTGATCGTCTACGCTCTTGACGGCGCGCGCGGCGTGCGCGTACAGCTTGAAGTATTCGGCTTGGCTGCCCGACCAGAAGTAACTGAGATTCGGCTCGTTCCACACCTCGAAAAACCACGTCCGCACCTCGTCCAGCCCGTAGCGATCAACGAGATGTTGGGTCAGCGTCTTGATCAGGGTTTCCCACTCCGCATAATCCGCCGGTGGGGTGACATTCGCGCGGTAGTAAAAGCAGGTTTGTGTGCCGGATGCGAGCACACTGGGCATGAACCCCAGTTCGATGAACGGTTTCATGCCGATTTTCAGCAGAAAGTCGAAGACCGAGTCGATGTTGAAGAAGCAATAGCGCAGTGCGCCCTTGCCATCGTCGCTGTACTCGCGGGCGCACACGCTGATGTCGTCGTCCAACAGACCATGAAAGCGCACATACTGGAATCCCAACTCGCGGTGGCTCTTCTCTAGCTGTTCACGCCAATCCGCGCGCAATCCCATGACCGCGTGACAGCTCCCGACACATTGTTCCCAATAATGGGGAAACGGGCGTGCCGCGCTGTTGATATCAACCCAAAACTGATGCACGTTCAACTCCTCAGGCAGAGATAATGTGGATACCTGTCTATTATCTACCAACTACACCCGCTCAAGCCAAGTCGATTCTTTGGGGTAAACTTGTCTCGATATTCACAATTGAACAGGAGCAGGGTTTATGCAGCGCGTAGGCTTCTTATTGCAGGTGAAAAAAGACAAGATCGACGAATATAAGCGGCATCATGAAGCAGTATGGGATGAAATGCTGGCAGCGCTGCGGCGCACAGGCTGGCGCAATTACAGCCTCTTCCTGCGCGACGATGGGCTGCTCTTCGGCTATTTCGAAGCCGAAGAGAGCTTTCAGGCGTCGCTTGATGGCATGGCGCAGGAAGAAATCAACCAGAAGTGGCAGGCGTTCATGAGTCCCTATTTCGAGTCGATCAGCGGTCGCCCCGACGAAAACATGCTCCAGCTTGAGGAAATCTTCCATACCGATTAAGCCATTGACCGGAACACGCTAGACGACGCGGACGCCCCATTGGGCGTCCGTGTAGGGACACGCAGCGGCGCGTCCGGGACGAGCAGTGCTTTCATCCGGTCGAGGATGGTCAAGCGTGCGCCGCAGTCATCCTCGCACCGCCATGATCTCGTCGGTACGCAGGCGCATTTCGCCCCGCAGCGCATCGACATCGTGCGCGACCGTTCGCACGGCGAGCAGCATGAACAGCAGGCAGAGCACATAGGTCACACCGGCGACGATCAAGATCGCGGTGCTCAACCCGACCTGCGTCGAAATGAGTCCCACCAACCATGGTGCGCCAGCCGCCCCGATGTTCTCCACGAAGTATTGAACCGACAGCGCGGAACTGCGGACTTCCGGCGGGGTGACGTCGTGAATCGTAGCGATGACGTTGGGACCAGAGAACAAGACGAAGAATGCGGTACACGCCAGAAACGCGCCGAAGATCAGCGGGCTGGTCTCCGGGGGCAGGAGCAGCGTGATCGGCAGCAGCACCGTCGAAATGCCGATGCCCGTCGCCGCGACGACCAAGCGTCCGCGCCGGGAGCGCCGCGAGAAGCGGTCGCCGAGCGACCCCGCCACGACCGCGCCAATCGACATCATCACGACCGCCGCCGCCATGATCGGGAAGATCACCCCGCTGTCGAAACCGCGTTCGCGTTCAAGGTACGAGAAGAACCAGAACGTGATCACCTGTAAGGGGAACACTCCGAAAAAACCCTGTGCCAGCAGCGGGAACAGGGTTTTGCGTTTGCGCAGCGAGGTCAGCGACTGCCACTGGAATTTGTAGGTCGGGATGTCGTCCAGTTCGCGCAGTTCCGGTTCGGCGCTGCCACGCGCGCGATCTTTAACGCCGAACAGGATGAACACACCGACCACAATTCCGAGACCGCCAGTCAACAGGAAAATGTTGCGCCAGCCGATCAAGCCGTCCAGCGCCAGCACCAGCACGAGGCTCAGCACAAAGCCGACCGGCGCGGTCAATTGCAGCATCCCGTTGATCCTGCCGCGTGACTCGGGCGGGAAGTAGTCGGCGACGAGGCTGTAGATGCCCGGATAGCTCGAGTCGTCGATCCCGGTCGAACTGCGCGCCGCGAGAAACGCCGGGAACGTCGTAGCAATGGCGCTCAGCGAGGTTGTGATACCCCAGATAAATGACGCCAGCGCGAGCATTTTCGGTCGAGCATAACGGTCGTACAGGTAACCCCAGAGCAGGTAGCAGATCGCGCCGACGATCAGTGCGCCCGTGCCAATTGCGCCCGCCTGCGCGTCGTCAAGGCTGAAGTCGCGCTGAACATCCTCCAGCACCTGCCCGATAATCAGCTTGTCCGCCTGATGGAGCAGCATAAACGCAATGAATACGCCGACGATGAATATCTTGTAACGTGTGGGAATAGTTTTCATAAAAATCCTTTATGGGAGCATTGATCTATTCCGGCTGCCCGACGTTCCAAGTATTCTACCCGCTCGCCGTTCGCGCCCCAAAAGTTGACACGCTTCGGGGCGCGGTCTGCTGCACCCCGAAGCGTCACCGATCACACATCGACGCAGTTGAGCGAGGCTTCAAATGGTTCGCTGACATTCCCCGCCGCATCCGTCA